>QNEG01000009.1 GCA_003645115.1 bacterium
GCCGATTGTAGAACTCGAACACCCTATCGAAGTGCCTTGTATTCCACCAGATTCCGGACATATAATAATGGATGTGTTCGACCCAGAGGACAGTATATGCTATCCATCCGGTGTGGATACTTCATCTATTGTGGTGACTATGTCTTTGGGCATAACAACACCGATAGATATCACCGATGAATGCGATATATCACTTATGACTTATGGTTTCTGGCGAATAAATTGGTTCTATACGGAATTGCCACCGGGAGAATTGGTGACCATATGTGTATATGCCGAGGATAATGCTGGCAATTTCACCGACCCAGAATTCTGTTGGGAATGGAATGTATGCGAGGAAGAGATAGATTCCTGTCCGCCGATTGTGGAAGGTTGGTATCCCGCTTATGGTGATACATATTGTTTCGAGGGACCGATACACGCTATGTTAGTTGACCCATCGGTTCTTACCGGCGCTAGCGATTGTCCATTCTGTTCGGGTATAGACCTATCATCTATCGAGGCAGTCCTTATCGCTTCCGATGGCGCCAGTGATGTAGATTCATTCTACTTCCATCATGGAAGTGGCTTGGTGATAGATCCTGCTGGCAGTTGCGCGGTATATGTCGGTCTGGAGAGTGGCGCATACTGGCTGGAACCCGGCGATGTAGTAGAATTCTGTATCGCAGCAAACGATTATGCTGGAAATCACTTATATGACTGTGTGGAATTCTTAGTCTGCGATACCACTATGCCAGCGGATACCTGCCCGCCGGTGTTCGTGGAATGGCTACCGGATACCTGTCTCCCGCCTCATGGAGAATTCATCGTTCACATCCAGGACCCGATAGATAGTATAGATTGTCCATTCTCATCGGGAATAAGTCGAACAGATTATTCGGTCATTGTGATGTTTGATTCAGAGACACTGGATGTGTCAGGCTCTGTTGATATAGTTAGTTGGGCGGAGTATCACAGTGTGGAGATAAGCTGGGGACCAGCGGCATTCGTATATCCATTCGATACCGATATCATTGTGTGTATAGAAATTATGGACTATGCTGGAAATACTGTCGAGGAATGCCATACATATCATACTTGTGAGGGAGTTCCCGATACCTGTCCACCATTCGTGATAGAATGGCATCCGGGACACGAGGATACACTTTGTCCGCCCGATGCACCTATATGGTTCAGGATTATCGACCCCGTCGATACTCTCGGTTGCGTTTGCTCGGGTGTCGATTTCTCTTCTATATTTGTTTCTCTTTACAATGAGGGAACCACATTCGAACTCACTCCAGATTCAGGATTGTTCCACGAACCACTCGATATCTGCGGAATAGATGTATCATTGCTACACGAATATTTCACACTCGAACCTGGGACCGGCGCATCATTATATGTAGCTGGTAGCGATTTTGCTGGAAATACTTTCGAGACTTGGATTGCATTCTGGGTATGTGATACTCACACCGTCGATGATACCTGTCCACCGAATGTTATGTGGTCGGTGCCATCATCAGAAATCATTGATACACTTCACTTTGTGAGTGGTCACTGGCAGACGATACTGGGCGAAACCGAGTTTGACCTTAATATAATAGAAAATGGTTGCCCACCGACCGGAGTGGAGGAATATCATATCCTATTCGGCGGTTGTGAGGATACTCTAACCGAAATCTTCGGATATGAAGTATATGAGGGTCCGGATTATGTCTATGCTTGGGATTCATTCGATGATTTAGGGCTCGAACCAGGACACTGCTATAAACTTTGTGCTCACGCTATGGACGGCGCTGGAAATTGGAGCGATGGTTGTGTCACATTCTACACTTCTGATGAAAGTGTGGATATGTGTCCACCAGTGGTTACCAGTTGGTTCCCGGTGAGTGATACTTGTTTGCCTATCGATGCTGCACTCGGGCTGATGCTAAATGACCCGTTAAGCGAAGAATGTCCGATGGTTAGCGGTGTAGATTATTCATCTATCGAGGTTACTGTGCAAATCGGACCAGACTCCCCGATCGATATCACCGAGGAATGCAGTATCTCTCCTTATGGAATGTATGTAGGAGTAGAATGGCTACCTGCGGAGGATTTCCCCGGGGGCACTTCGGTTACTCTTTGTATCGCTGCAGCAGACCTCGATGGCAATTGGATGGATTCCTGTTATACCTGGCGCACCTGTGGAGAACCCACTGAAGATATCTGTCCGCCGATTGTCCTACTGCGTTATCCTATTATCGATACCTGTCTTATTCCCACCGATTATATAGAGTTCTTTGCATTCGATAATCCAGATACTCCTTGTTTCGTCTCGGGTGTGGATGAATCTTCTATCGTGGTTACTGCTGGAATCGGTGATGGTCCAGTGGAGGATATTACCGATGAATGCACAATCGATGGTGGTCCATACGAAGGATATATAATCGAATGGGATTATAGCGACTTAGTTCCCGGAACTCCTGTGGAAATTTGCGTCACGGTAGAGGATTTTGCTGGAAATGAAATTATCGAATGTTTCGATTGGCTGGTTTGCGAGGAGGAGACTACCGATGTATGCCCGCCGGTAGTAGATTGGCTCAGTATTTCTGATGGCGATACTCTGGTGCCAATCACCACATTCATCGGATTCGATTTACTCGACCCATATGGTCCTGATTGTCCGATATGCACAGGGATAGATGAAACCAGTGTAGTCCTCACTATATCCACCGGCACAGAAACTTACGAGTTCGATATTTCCTCAGGATTATATGTCTATAGTGTGGAATGTATGACTTATGTTGTGCTGGATACATCCATTGCCATTCTCGAACCCGATATGGATTATGAACTCTGCATAGATGCTGCCGATAATGCTGGAAATGTAATGGCGACCTACTGTATCGATTTCTCCACCGCACCCGCGGGAAGTATGGATATCTGGCCACCATGTTTCGATGACTGGACGCCAGCGTTCGGCGATACCGGAGTCCCTGTCGATACCGATATCGGTGTGGCGGTATGCGACCTGTGCGAAAGTTCCGAATTGTCATCGGGTGTGGATTCTATCGAAGCGATGATTTGGGCGATAACCGATACAGATACTATATATTATACATACACGATGATTCTTGACCCAATATTCTGTGATGGATATTACGCAGTATTCGAACTCTCCGCCGACCTGCCAGAATGTGCCATTGTTTATGCGATAGTTTGTGCTACCGATGGCGCAGATAACCATAATTGCGATACATTGATTTTCCATACTACCTGCTTGCCTGAGACCACAGATATCTGGCCACCCTGCGTGGAGGGAATTATTCCCGAGCCGGGCGATACAATCCCGCCCGATGCAGATATTGGTGTGATGTTCTGCGATATTTGTGAGGGCGCAGAATTTGTCACCGGTGTGGATAGTGCTTCAATCACTATGACCGTAAATGGCGTAGATGTCACCGATGAATTGCTACTTGCCGAACTGGATTGCTATGGCTGGGCAGCTCATTGGGAACACGACCCATTAGAATTCGGTGCATATACAATTTGTGCCGAGGCTGCCGATTTCGCCGGAAATTCTGTGGATACCTGCTGGGAATTCGATGTTTGGACCGATACTACTTATGAATTCGTAATTATAGAACCATTACCAGAGACCTGGGTTAACAATGAATTCAAACAAATTATCGGATATTTCAGCGATGGACCGATTCCACCTGATTTCTCATTCACTGTCGATGAAGTAGAATATACATTGTCCAGCCCGGAAGTCACTCTACTCGGTGATACTTTATACTTTATACCTTCGACACCATGGGAAGATGGCGATACGGTATGTTATGATATTGCTGACGAGACAGGTTGTTTCTTCATCGACCTGACTTCACCAGTTATCGAATTCATAGAACCGCTATGTGGAGATTCATTGGAGGAACCACCCACCACATTGATTCTGGAAATTGGCGATGAACTCTCCGGTGTAGATGAAACCACTATTGGTGTCCAGATTTCTACTAGCGCTGGTTCATGGAGTTTCCATCCGGGTATGACTGGAGTTAGCTGGGATGGTTCCGAATTACAAATCGACCTCGAAATAATTGGAATTACACTATCAGGATATGTTACCATATATGCTTGGGCTGGTGATTCACCAGATTATACCTATGACCTGTATGGTCCACCGATACCCAATTATGCTTTCGAGGAA
The DNA here is from genome assembly GCA_003645115.1 of bacterium. Lineage (GTDB taxonomy): Bacteria > UBP14 > UBA6098 > B30-G16 > B30-G16 > B30-G16. The sequence goes on from QNEG01000009.1 coordinate 4,175, forward strand.
TGCGGATTCTATATCGCACCTGTGGTTACTGCTATTATCACTGGTGATGTAGTGGATATCGCTACTGGTCTGCCTGTGGAAGGTGCTATGATACTAGTGATACCCTATATTCACGGTTGGCCCGGCTGGCTATATCCAGGTGAATTCGGAGTAGTAATATCCACGATGACCGATGCCGCCGGACATTATTCTGTGGAAGTTGGAATGGGTGCGTATATGGTTATGATGATTCCGTCCATTCCTGGTCCGGTGCTATTCTGGGATGGACATTATTTCCCACTTGATGCCGACCCTATCATAGTCGATTACACTTCACCGGATACTTTCTGGTGCGATTTCGAGGCGGGTTTGATAGAACCATTGGCAAGAACTCTCGAACATCATCAGGCTAGCGGGACTATTGTCAATCCCGATGGCGAACCGGTAGAAAATGGTTTCGTGGTATTTATCTCCACCGACGACGATGAGGAAGAATTATCTATCTCTGCAGACCTAACCGGTCCAGAGGGTGCATTCTCCTGTCCAGTGAAAAACGGGAATTATTGGGTAACCGCATTCCGTCCAGGATATTTCCCCACTTATCTCGGCGATACCTGGACCTGGGAAGATGCAGATTCAATAATTATATCGGGAACAGATTATACCGACATAGAAATGACACTTCAACCAATCAGTGCAGATGTAGGAGCTTGTGCTGTGTATGGAACTGTATATGAGATAATAGATTCGATTTATACTATGGAAACAGAACCTATGCGTGGAACCATAGTATATCTTACTGAGCCCAGCACGGGGAACTTGAAATATGCAGGTGTATCCGATTTCGAGGGCGAGTATCTGATTCAGAATGTTAACGATGGAGTATATAGATTGGTAGCAAATCGTTCGTATTATCTGCCTCAAGGAGAATGGGACCTGATTACCGCATCCGACGATATAGCCCACGATATCTATCTGTATCACCGAGAGACCGGTATAGAGGAAGAAAATCGCAAAGTTCCTGAGCGAGTGAAGATACTGGGTGCTCATCCTAATCCATTTAACGCCAATACCACTATCCATTTCTATATACCTACAAATGGCGATGCTACTCTGGAAATTGTGGATGTCCTTGGACAAAAAGTCTCCACATTATTCGAAGGCTCAATATCAGCGGGACGATATGTGGCTATATGGAGCGCCGAGAATTGCGCATCCGGAGTATATTTCGCTAAACTTCGACTGGGAGAAATTACAGTCACCACCAAGTTAATCCTGACTAAGTAATATACACTTAGCATCCTTGCCTGATAACCCCGAGACCTTAATCATAGGTGTCGGGGTTTTTTTATTGCTAAATTTACTTGATTTTTTTAGCTCGGTGAATTGTTTACTTATTGAACTATATTCAATTATTTGAGGACAATTATGGAAAAGATAGTGGCGAAAAATCTGGTAAAAAAATTTGGCGATAAAGTTGCGGTGAATGATGTGTCATTGACTGTGCATAGCGGAGAGATATTCGGCTTTTTAGGACCGAATGGCGCAGGAAAGACCACTACTATTAGACTATTAGCCGGTGCACTCGACACCGATGAAGGCGAGATATACATCTGTAAGAATCCCGCTCCAGAAAGTGAGGATTATTCTCAAAATACACCGATTATGATGAATTATGAAAACGATTATATCGAGATAAAATCGTTAATTGGAGTAGTTCCGGAGGAACCACCGATGTTCAAAAGTATCAGGGGGAATGAATTTATTAGATTTATCGCATCTGTGTATAATTGCGATGAGGATATTTTTCAGCGATTGAACGAACTTTGCGAGTTGCTTCATATAGATTTTCTGGATGAATTTATCGATAATTATTCTCACGGGATGAAGCAAAAACTGATGCTGGTTTCTGTGCTGATGAGGAGACCGGAGATAATGTTTTTGGACGAACCCACCACGGGATTAGACCCGTATAGTGCGCGAGGATTAAAATTGCTATTGCGAAGGATGGCTGATAATGGCTCGGCAATATTTCTGACCACACACATTCTGGAAATAGCGGAGAAAATGTGTGATAGACTGACAGTTATATCCGATGGTAGTGTAGTAGCATCGGGAAATATAGAACAACTTCGCGCAAAAGCTGGCACCGAGGGTGACCTTGAACAAATTTTCCTTCAGCTTACAGGCGCCGATGAAAATGAAATACAAAGATTAGTGGATGAACTATGAGGAATTTCATTACTCTTATATTATTCCGATGGAAACTGTTGTTTCGAGCGATATTCAAAACACGAGGAAGCATAAAAATAATTAGTATTGTGGGTATTATCGCTATTTTTGGATTTGTATTCCTGATGACCACTACTTTTACATCATTATATTATCTATTAAATAAATTTTCTTCCCAGGGTGCCGCTATTTTGTTCTCATATCAGGCACTGGCGATAAGTTTATTCTTATTGATACAAATTATTCCAACTATGACTGTGGACTTTTTTGATGAAAATAGTTATTGCCGATATTTTTTATTATTGCCATTTCGCAGGGAAACATTGGTATTGACCACATTTATCTTGTCGGTAAGTGGTGCATTTTTGCCTGTGGCGATACTATTACCCGCTACTATTGGATATATAATAGCTACTCATAATATAGCTGTAATAGTGGGGATTATATCATTTGTAATATTTTTATTCGGATTAGCCTTGATGGGTTCGGTCATCAGTATCAGACTATTTAATACAGCCACATTACGCAAATTGGGCAAGTGGGCGATGTTCTTAAACTTATTGATATTCATCGTATATTGGAACCTATTTACAAAATTCAATTTTGAATCCACCAATCAGGGTTCCATAAGCATAAATTTTTTGACAGACAAACTTGAGCAACTTACTATATCTTTCCCATTGTTGTGGATATATTTTTCAGCATTTAATGGATACCTGATAAGTTCCGCAATCCTGCTGACATTCGGGATATTATTCTGGCGAATAGGCTGGGAGGGTGCTCGCAAACTTTCCTTCGAATCGCCATTCAATATTTCCCGAGCACGAAAAACCAAATTGAAAATAGAAACTCAATTATGGAAGTATCCCTGGATAAGCAGAGACTTATTATTATTCTGGCGGGACACTGAAAATTTTTTGCTGTTGGTTTATCCATTGATTTTTGCCATATTTTTGGGATTACTCTCTGGTAAGGCATTTATTCAAGGATTCGCATTCGCGATTATGCTGGCATCACAGGGATTAATGGTTACATCTGTTAAACTTCTATCCAATGATACCAGAAATTCACGATTGGTATGCACATTGCCTATCAAAATTCACTGGACAGTGATAAACCGAGCCATATCTATGACTTTGCTGTGGACGATGACAGTGATAATTTCAGGATTATTCTTTTTGATTGCATTGAAAATAATTTATCCACTCTATGCGCTAATAATTCCAATAGGATTATGCTTTTTCGGGAATTCATTGATAGCACAGAATATCTGGTTATCCAATCCAGGGGATGAATCTGTGTCTCCAAAATCTGTATTGGGAATTCAAGCCGTAGGATATTCATTAGCGCCCACATTGATTGGAATTTTGCCACTAATTATTATAGAAATCAATAAAATAATACAATTTAACGGATTAAAAAATATATTGTTTTTGAGTGCTATTGCTATCGCTTATATTATGGCGGGAATTTATTTTATGATTTGCATTATGGTGGTCAATAAAGATAAAATAAGAAAACATTTTTATTCCATTTGATTCATCGTTATTGTTGCTAATTTGGTATTCAATTATTATTTTTCGTCCATTATGATAACAGGAATTTATTGTTATGAAAGGAATTTTTATAACATTCGAGGGCATCGATGGTAGTGGTAAGAGCACTCAAGCAAAATATCTGCAGACTTTTCTGGAGAGCAATCAGATAGATGTAATTATGACTCGTGAACCGGGCGGGACAAAAGTAGCAGAGAAAATTCGTCAGATACTATTGGATAAGCAAAATATCGAACTTTCCGGGCGAGCAGAATTATTACTTTATCTGGCATCTCGAGCGCAACACACTGTGGAGATAATAGAACCAGCATTGAATGATGGCAAATGGGTAATTTCCGATAGGTTCACCGATTCTTCGATAGCATATCAGGGATGTGCACGAGGACTGGGAATGGAGATGACCAAAAAATTATCACTTTTCGCCACTGGAGGGATAAAACCCGATTTAACATTTTATCTGGATATTTCTCCCCAGCGGGCATCAGAAAGACTTAACATACAGGGAAAGACATTGGATAGACTGGAGGTGGAGCAACAGGAATTTTACGATATGGTTCGCCAGGGATATAAATGGATTGCGGAGCAGGAACCCCACCGTTTTATCCAGATTCCTGGTGATAGACCTCCCCAGAAGGTGTGGGAATCCATAAAGAAAGAATTATTGGATAGATTTGGCCAATATGTCCATCCGTTATAATTTCATAACATATTGTATTTTGCAAAATGACAATGTAAAATATCATAATAATAAATTATTTCTCTCCAATTTGCTTCTATAACTGGATTATTCCAGTATCATTTTTTGGCACAGAAATTGCTCTACTTATTGCCGACAATAGTTAACCCAAACAGGAGGTAAACGATGCGTAGGAGAAAAGGATTCACCTTAATCGAACTGATGATTGTGGTTGTAATCATCGGTATTCTGGCAGCACTGGCTATTCCGAGATTTATGGCTGCCGCAAAGAAAGCGAAGGTGAGCGAAGCAAGAACTATGTTGAAACAGATTTACACAGCCGCCGAGACATACTATCAGGAAATAGGTGCTTTTCCCCCTTGTAATCCTGCTGACGGTTCTGGCACCGCAACACCGTGGGCATTTAATAATGCTTCCACTAAAAATACCAACTGGAACGCAGTTCCCGGTCTGATAGTGGATCGCCCAAGTGGTGAACCCAGATTCACTTATACTATTACTGCAAGCGGAGCTAGTTTTACTGCTACAGCTTCGAGTGCAAATTCATATGACGCTTCATTGCAGGATGTTTCAACTCTTTCAATCAGCACCGATGGAATAATTCAGGGTGGAACATGGTAATACACTAACATAGCCTCTTTGCGCTGTGCTACTGGAAAAAGGGTGGAGTGAAATGCTCCACCCTTTATTTTTTTGGAAATAAAACAATTCATTTTTTTTATAGTAATTGACAACCCCGATTTTTGATATATTATTCAACAAAATCTATTTTTATTATGCATAATTCTATAGTAGCAATATTTTTTTTTGTTCTGGGAACCGTAGTGGGTAGTTTCTCCAATGTCCTTATATGGCGGTTGCCGAAAAGAAAATCCATTTTATTCCCCGGCTCTCACTGCACAAATTGCGGGAATAAAATTAAATTTTTCGATAATATTCCAATTATCAGCTATATAATTCTGGGTGGAAAATGCAGAAATTGTAAGTCGCCAATTTCTCCACGCTATCCAATAATAGAGCTAACTGTGGGACTGGCATATTTGTTTTCATATCTATTTTACAATCCTATAGAATATATGCAAATCATTCGGATGATAATAATTTTCCCACTATTTCTTGCTATAAGCTGGATAGATGTAGAACATCGTGTCATACCAGATGAGCTTACATTATCTGTGGCGATTGTAGGAATTGTCCTAACACCGATTGTATATGGATGGCAGGGATTGATAAATTCGATGATAGGTGCCGCAGCAGGTGCATTATTATTCTGGATTATCTCTGTTCTTGGGAAGATTGCATTCCGCAAAACCGCTATGGGTGAGGGCGACATATTCTTGATTGCGGCGATAGGACTCCTGACCGGCTGGAAAGGTGTGCTTATGGTGATATTTATTTCCGCATTGCTGGGCGCAATTGCCGGAACTATTATGATTGTTCTCTCCAAAATATACTCACGCAACCATAAGGAAACCGATACCAGTATCCCATTCGCTCCATTTTTGTGCGCAGCCACTATAATTGTTATAATCTGTGGAGAAAAATTGCTCCAATATTATCTCGGTCTATTCATCTAAATAGTGATTTTCTAATTAGTCTGCCCGGTCGGGATAATTTCCATAGAAGAATTCGATATCACTCGTTATTCTCTTCGGCTTCGGCGTGTAAATCTGCGATTATTTCTTTCACTTGCTGAATAGTTTGTTCGGCGAGTTTCCGTGCATCATCCTCCAGATTTTTGCATCGGTTTTTCATATCCTCGACAAAATCCTTATCCTGAATATCACCCAGATTGATTAGGACATTCAGACAACCGCCGATAACACCGGTTAAAGCTATTTGCGCGCCCACTCCGGCATCAGAGACGGAAGCCTTATTCCCGATTTGTGCAATTTCCGATGCTAATTTAAGCGCCTCGAATGAAAGATTCGCAGTCTCCAGTGGAACCTGAACCGCTTTTTTTAATCCGTCCTGTATCGCTTTTTCTCGGGCTTGTCTTTCCTGTTCGGTCTTTTTAGGCATACGAACAGCATCTAGATAGTCATTAAATGCTCGAGTGTCTTCATCCACAGCACGAATCAGTGATTCCTTGATTTCCTGTGCGCTATTTGCGATAGATATCAATTTATCTTTGAATTCGCCCGCAGGATGCTTTTGCGATGTGATATTTGCCACCATAGAAGCCAGCGCAGAGCCTAAAGAACCAGCCAACGCAGCTACAGAACCACCACCGGGAGCAGGAGATTCTCGGGATACTTCATCTACAAATTCCTGTGTATCTAACTTCACTAAAGCATCATCGGGAATTTTGGGCATACCGATTATTTTCTCATCAGGGTCAAAATCCGCTACATCGCGCAAACCCATCGATTTTATGGCAATTTCCAATATATCAGCTGGTGGTATTCCTGTGGTTCTGTCCTGCTTTTTTAGATAATATTTTCCCGCCTCCAGCATAGCAGGATATGGCACCAATCCCACTATCTCGCTACCGGTGACTATCAATCCGCGTTGTTGTGCTAGTTCCCGAGTTTTTTCCAGGACTATATGCGGTGGAGTTACTTTATAATTGGTCAGATTTATGGAGATTTGTGCAATTCCGTATTCATCGACAAACCAACCGATTGCTTTGCAATAATCGAATATACCAGGTTTTTTTACAGGCTTGCCATTCAAATTATCCGGGCTATATCCGTGGCTTTTAAGTAATTTTGCGATAGAATAATTATGTTGGTCGTTGGTGTGTTTTTCCAATGCATCGAAATTATCGGCAACAAAATCACAATTCCCGCAGGGAAAATGATTTTCGCTATATCGAATTATTTCTCCGTGGAAATAGAATGGCTCGATGTTTCCGGTTCTCGCCGAACGACCTTTCTTGCGCAATTCGAATGCGATATCGAATGCATACTTTTTTTCGGAAGTATTCAGGTTGATATTATATGCAATCAGGAACTCTCTTGCTCCAATGGCGGTAGCGCCGGTTTTTGCAATCCATTCATTGAATTCTGCGGGACCGAAATCGGGTTTAAACTCGGTTTTTTTCAATTTCTCCGCTAGTGCCTCGTATTCTCCCTGACGAATATATGCAAGATTTTTTCGTTCTGGTGAAGTTGCTGCATATTCATATAAGTAAACCGGGATTTTCAATTCCTCGCCGACTCTCTTGCCCAGTTTCTTTGCCAGTTCCACGCAATCGTCCATAGTGAGTCCAGTAACCGGGACGAATGGGCATACATCGGTAGCGCCCATCCTGGGATGAGCTCCCGTATGTTTGCGCATATCTATTACCTCGGTAGCTTTTTTTATCGCCCGAAATGCAGCCTCCACAACAGCATCGGGCGAACCCACAAATGTGACTACAGTCCGGTTGGTCGCCTTGCCGGGATCTACATCCTTCAATTCAACTCCATCCACCGATTCGATTGTATTAGTAATTTGCTCGATTACTTTTAAATCTCTACCTTCCGAAAAATTCGGAACACATTCCACTATTTTTTGTTCCGCCATATTTTATCATTCCTCCTTTCATATTTTGAACTTTGCGCCGTAAATTAAAAGATTTATTCTATAATTGCAAAGACTTTTTTAATCTCGCATATCAGACTTCACATACAATCGGTTCGCTTTTGTTAACTATTTTCAAATCGCACCAATCAAAATAATCGAAAAATTCAGATTCAGACATATTTTTCTGTTGGATAAATCGAACCACAATGAAGGGAATATATGAATTAAGTTAACAAAAAATATTCATTTTTGATGCCAGCTGAAACAGAATTATTCCAGTTGCCACGGAGACATTAAATGAATCGATTTCGCCCGCTTGAGGAATGGAGATTATGTGATGACACTTTTGTAAAATTTTTCGAGAAATTCCCTCGCCCTCAGAACCCATTATTAATCCAATTTTCCCGGAAGGTTTAAAATCAACGATAGAAATGGTATTCTTTCTCGGTTTATCTGTGCCCAGTATGAAATATTCTCTTTCTGCCAGCAGGTGAATACAGTGGGGAATAGATTTTACTCGTGCTATTGGAATATGTTCTGTTGCACCTGCGCTGGTATGGACTACTACCGGTGTGATTTTTGCGCTGTTTTGTTGCGGGATTATAACTGCACCTACTCCGCATAAATTGGAACTTCTAATCATAGCGCCGAGATTTTGTGGGTCGGTGATTTCATCCGCCAGCAAAATAATTTTTGGTGCTCGGTCTAAAATTATTTGCAACGGCGTGTAAATAAATTTTTCTACAATAGCGACCAAACCCTGATTGTCCGCACGATGAACCAGATTGTGTAATTTTTGCTTATTCGCTGATTCGATTTCTGCCGAAATGATTACTCCTGCCGATTTTATCTTATTACTCAACCAATCCAACGCCGATGGCGTGCCAAATATTTTATATACTTTTCTTCCACCTCGCAGCACCTCGAATACTGCTCGCCGACCATAAATATATTCTGTGGATTCTGTTTCACTCATAATTGCCTAAATTTATTGGTTGATAGAAATTATTATTGGCAAATGTTTTTTTCAAGGGAATAATTCGAGTATAGAGCTTATTCTGTGGTCTCGCAAATTACTTGTTCTACTGTTGTGATTCCCTCGAACATCCTATCTATTGCTTCCTGACGAAGATTTTTCATACCCATTTTTTGAAGAGTCTGAGATAATTCCATAGCGGTGGAACCCTCCATTACCAGTTTTTGCAATTTCTTGACCATCGGCATCATCTCGAACACAGCGATTCTGCCCTTGTATCCCGAGCCACCGCAACGGGGACATCCCGCACCACGATAGAATTTCAATCCTTTCTCCCGCACATAATTCATATCGATTCCCAGAATTTCTATCATCTCCGGTTCCGGTTCATATTCTTGTTTGCAATGGACACAAATTTTTCGTAACAATCTTTGAGAGATAACTAATTTTACTGCGCTGGCTACTAAAAATGGTGGGACACCCATATTTATCAATCTGGTGACTGTGGATGGTGCATCGTTGGTATGTAGAGTCGAAAATACCAGGTGCCCAGTAAGCGCAGCCTTGACAGATATATCCGCAGTTTCTAAGTCACGGATTTCTCCCACCAGGATTATATCTGGGTCCTGACGAAGAAATGAGCGAAGTGCCGAAGCAAAATTTAATCCCACTTCTGGTTTAACCTGCACCTGATTTACTCCCTCTAAATTGAATTCCACCGGGTCCTCCACGGTGGAAATATTCACATCTGGCTTATTGAGAACCGAGATAGCAGAATACAATGTGGTTGTTTTTCCGCAACCGCTGGGTCCAGTGGACAGAATCATTCCATATGGCATATGCAACATTTTATTGAACAATTTCAATCCGTGTTCGGGGAAACCGAGTTTGGTAATATCCAACATCAATGATTCTGGGTCGAGAATACGCATCATAACTCGCTCGCCAAAAATACAGGGGATAATGGATATTCGGAATTCTATTTTGCGATTTTTTATTTTTAATTTGATTCTGCCATCTTGGGGAAGTCTTCGTTCAGATATATTCAAACCAGACATTACCTTGATTCTGGAGATAAGTTTTCTATGGAGACTCACCGGCATCTGCGAAATCTCATGTAGGACACCATCTATTCGATAACGAATTCGTAGGACATCCTCATAAGCCTCGATATGAATGTCGGATGCGTGCGAGTTCACTGCATCGGAAATTATGGAATTCAACAACTTTACCACAGGTTTTTCTCGGACTGCCTGTTTTAATTCCGCAGCCGAAAATTCATCTTCCTCCTCATCCTCATCTATTACCTGTAATTCCTCCTCGAATTCTGCTGTCACCGATGATAAACTATCCTCCTCCAAACCGTAATATATCTTAAGTGCATTTTCTATATCCGTTTTTTTCGCAAATACCAACGATATTTCATAATCTACAACGAAAGAAAGTGTATTCACCAGTGAAATATCATCGGGCTTGTCTGTGGCGACAAATAGTGTCTTGCCCATCAAAAATATAGGAATTATTTTATACTTTTTGGCTATTTCACTGCTGATAATTGCAATTACTTCGGGCTTGATTTTAATATCATCGAGAGAAATTTTTCCCACATTGAGTTGCTTGATTAGGAAAGTATTAAGTGCATTTTCATCTTCTATGAAAGTCAATATCAACAGTGAATCGATAATATGTCCGCCGTGTTGTTTTTTATGTTCGATTGCTTTTTTTAATTGCTCTTCGGTAATTTTCCCGGCATCGACAAGTATTTTTCCTAAATGTTCCTCCATCCTACTTTCCGTGCTATAAAGGTAAATAAAAAAGAATATCTATTTTCGCTTTGGATTATAATATTA
>QNEG01000010.1 GCA_003645115.1 bacterium
GTCTGAACCACAGGCTTGTCCTCCCGAACAGTCGGAAGAAAGATTGAATGGATTGAAAGAATTTAGGTAATTTTCCTACATATCACAAAGGCGACAGATTTTCCCGTATGTGTTCTTCCGCAGAGCTATTGGGATGAGAGAAAATTTATTCCTGTTCTTGTTCTGTCATTTCGAGTTTATCGCCTAAATCGCCTATTACGGGGAGTTTCCAGTTTTTACCCTGAAGGACATAAATAATGCCCACCAATGCTGCTACAGAAGCGAGGAAAAGTGCGGCTTTCCAGAATAATGCGCCCAGTAATGCGACCACCTCGAAAAGAAATAGCAATACTCCCTGTTTTCCGTGTTCGTAAGCGAAACGGTTGGTCTTTTTCCCCTGAATAAATGGGATAAAACAAAGGATTGGGATGTAAGCAAGAATTGCCAGTCCTTTGCCTTCTTCTATTTCATCGGCGGAAAAATCGGATAATGGTATTTCCGGTCCAACCTTGCCCGATGATACGAAATCTTTCAAAAAGCCTAATGTCCCTTTTGTTCTCATTTTATCCTTCACCTCCCACCGATATCTCGGGTTTTGTTGGTCTAATTGCGTAGTTTCTGGTTTTTGCTCGAGACAACAATATGGTCGCTCGTTGTTTCAATTGACTTTCGGGATATTTTTTTAGGAAATCCTCATAATATTGGATAGCGTTGGAAATATCTCCACTGACATCATAACATCTTGCCACAGCCAGCATAGCCTCATCTGCGCGAAAGAAATTGGGATATTTTTCCAGTATTTTTTTATAATATTGTATAGCCTTATCATATTGACTCTTATCCTCATAGCAGGCGGCGATACCCATCAATGAAGCGCCAACCAAATCGCTATCCGGTTCTTCCACAGAAAGATAATTTTCATAAGCAGTAATCGCCGAATCCAGATATCCGAAGGCGTAATTCATATGAGCGAACAAATATTTTGCCACCTTTCCCGCCTCGGTATCAGGATATCTCTGCATCACTGCTCGAACTGTATCCAGTGCCTCATTATATTGACCAGCATTCATCATTATGTATGCCATAGCGATTTTATCGCCAGCATCTCGTTTGCTCTTTTTTGTATAGCTATGATATCCTATCGCGCCGGCGGCTACGACCATTACTACGATTACCCACACTAAAACTTTAGTGGGATTTTCGGTCACATAACCATAGACTTTCGCAATATCGGTAGCGAATTCATCTCGCTTTAAATCGTGTCTATCGATTTTTCTCGCCATATTTCCTCCAACCTGATATTTTATTAGAAATTATAACAATTTTTCGTAAGGGTCAAAGAGTTTTTTATACTCCTGCATCGCATATCTATCGGTCATTCCTGCGATATAATCAGCCACTACTTGTTCCTTGGCATCGGTTTCCAGTCGCAATCGTGAAGTCCTAGGCAACTGTTTGGGTTCCTCCATATAGGCATTAAATAAATTTTCGATTATAATTCGAGCTTTAGTAGCCATTCGTAATACTTTATAATGCCTATACATATTTTCATACAGAAATTTTCCTGCATATTGAAGTTGGTCCTCGATTTCTCCGGAAAATCCTATCAATGGTCGTTCCGTTCGACGAACATCATCCAGTGTCTTCGGATTCTCCTCACTCAATCTTCGGTTGGATTCCTCCAGAACATCTATTACCAGATAGTTTATCAGATTCCTTATGCACATCGAACGAAGTATTTCCTCATTGACCTCGGGATATTTTTTCTTAACTTCTTCCGCAACTTGTTTAAACAATGGAAATCCTTTTTCCAATTGTTCCCATTCCAGCACACCAGAAAACAAGCCATCATCGATATCGTGGGCGGTGTAGGCTAATTCGTCTGCCACATTGACCACTTGCGCTTCCAGAGCCGGAAGCACTTCATCCTCGGTGAAAAGATTTCTTTCCCCTGGTTGGTCATATCTGGTGGAATGTCTTATAATTCCCTCTCGAGTTTCATAAGTCAAATTCAATCCAGGGAAATCCGGATATTTCAATTCCAGATATTCTACTACTCTGAGTGATTGGCGATTATGCTCGAAACCACCGATAGATTCGGTCAATTCATTCAGGACTTCCTCGCCAGTATGTCCAAATGGAGTGTGTCCAAGGTCGTGAGCGAGAGCGATAGCCTCGACTAAATCTATATTCAATGATAATGTCTGAGCTATAGCGCGACTGACTGTAGCTACTTCCAGTGTATGACTCATTCTGGTGCGATAGTGGTCGCCCTCGTGATTTACGAATACCTGTGTCTTATACTGTAATCTTCGAAACGCAGTAGAATGAATTATTCTTTCTCTATCTCGTTCGAATGGTGGACGATATGGATGCCTCGGTTCTGGATAATGCCTTCCCCGAGACTGAGAATTATGCACAGCATAGGGCACCAACCATAAATGTTCACGCTTTACATATTCGTCCAATTTCAATAAATTACTCATAACTATCAGTATGTCCTCTCCACTATATTTATCCTGTCCAGTTAAAATAGATAATTATTCAGTTCCTGGTTGAACCGGTTGGGATTGTGGTTGTTCACCTTGAGAAGTGGGTTGCGTTTGTTGAGTCGGAGTTTCCTCGCGTTCCATTATAGTTCCTTGTTGAGTCGGCGCACCCAGATAGAAATTTATTATCATTATCAATGTCACGAATACTACCGATAAAACGGCGGTTAGTTTGGTCAAGAAATCCATACCGCCTTTACCGCCGAAAATAGAATCTGCTACACCCACTCCAAATGCAGAACCGATTCCACCCTGACTGCGTGGTTGCAATAATATCGAGATTATTAAAATAGCTGCATTCAATATCAGTATAACGATAAGTATGGTTAAAATCATATTTTACCTCCATTCGAATTTACTTGCGAAAATAATAGAAAAATTAAAATAGTCAAGTAAAACTATTTTTTCGATTTTTCTCGAACTTTTTTATAAACTTTATCTATCAAACCATATTCCAGTGCTTCCTGGGGTGACATAAAAAAATTCCGGTCGGTATCTTTCTCGATTTTCTCGATAGGTTGACCGGTATGATAAGCGAGTATTTCATTGATTATTCGTCTGAGTTTCTGTAGTTCCTTAGTATGAATCTCGATATCCGCAACTTGACCGACTACACCGCCCCATGGTTGATGAATCATCACTCTGGAATTCGGCAATGCAGTTCTTTTGCCTTTTTCTCCGCCAGCCAGCAGGACAGCACCCATAGATGACGCTTGTCCCACTACTGTGGTTGCCACGGGTGCTTTCAAAAATTGCATAGTGTCGTATATGGCTAATCCTGCGGTTACTACTCCCCCGGGAGAATTGATATACAAATTTATCGGTTTGGTAGGGTCTTCAGCCTCCAAAAATAACATCTGCGCTACCACTATATTGGCAATCTGGTCATCGATAGCTGTCCCCAGAAATATTATCCTGTCCTTTAGCAACCGAGAAAATATATCGAATGCTCTTTCTCCTCGAGCAGTTTGTTCCACCACTATCGGAACTAATTGATTATATTCTTTTTCTTGTTCCATTCATTCCTCCTTAATATGTTTTGACACAACTCTAAACTAATTAAAAGCTTCATCCACATCCATAGTTTATTATAAAAAAATCTTTATTGTGCAACGCAGTGGTTAAATGTAATAATTATGTTCCCGAATCCAAATAAAATCCTGCGGGTCGTTTTGTATCTTTCCAATATGTTTGAGATAGAAACCGGCGCAATTTTTTCAACATATTTATCATTTTTTACCAAAGCATCTCGAGTAATGGATACTCCATATCCGATTTATTTTTGAGCCTTTTCTCGCGCCAATTCCTTAATTTTTAACCATATTTTCATCGCATTAGTATGCAGTTCCACGAAATCGCCATTGTTTTTTACCACAATTGAGCGTTTAGGATGAAATTTCTTGAAAATATGTTCCTGTGCTTCTATCCTGCGTTCGGCTTCCTCCTGGGGATATCCTAACTGTCGCACCAATCTGTTCATTCTCTGCCATCTGGGAGCCTCCACAAGAACTATCATATCCATCGCATTTACCAGGTCCCACTTTGGCAAAAGCGCAGCATCCACAGCCACTATGCCAGGAAAACCACTTTCCTCCAATTCTATTATCTTATCCCGCAATTTCGAGGTCAATGGTTTCTCTATAATATCGTTGAGCTTATTCAGGTTCTCTTTTTTCTCGAATACTATAGGACCGAGTGTTTCCCGGTCTATTTTTCCTTTATCATTCAATATTTCTTTACCGAATTGTTCCACCACCTTCTTTTTTATAGCCGGAGTTTGCAATAATTGATGTCCAATTTTATCTGCATCGAGGAGATAAGCTCCCATTTCCCGATATAATTTAGCCACGGAGGTTTTTCCCGATGCTATCGGTCCGGTGATTCCTATAAGATACATTTATACCCTCCTAATTTTAGGATGATAACAATTTTTTACCGCAAAATTTAATACATATTTATTAGAAAGTCAAGGTTGACTTTTATTTCGCATAAGTTTTTTCACTGTTTGGATAGCTCGATGGTGTTGTTGAATTGTCTTTGAGAATATATGAGTTCCATCTCTTCGCGAGACGAAATATAAATAGTCGGTAGAATCGGGATATAAAGCGGCATAAATGGCATCTTCCCCCGGATTGCAAATCGGTCCGGGTGGTAACCCAGCGTGTCGATAGGTATTATATGGAGAATCATCATCGAGGTCGGTTAAAATCAATGGCTTATCGAATTTCCTTAATCCATAAATAGTAGTGGGGTCAGCCTGTAGTAGCATATTCAATTTTATTCGGTTGTGATATACCGAGGAAATAATAGTTTGTTCTTCTTTCTGGTGAGCTTCTGCCTCGATAATGGAAGCCAGAGTGATAATTTCGAGTTTAGAAAATCCCAGACTATCTGCTCTAACTTGATATTCGTCTGTCCATCTCCGCTGGAATTCGTTGAACATAATGGAAATGATACTATCTGGGCTAATTTCTTTTGGGATGCTATATGTCTCGGGGAAAAGAAAACCCTCGGCAGTAGGACCCGGAATATTCAGTTTATTCAGAACCGCACTATCCTTGCAGCTGGCAAGAAATGAAACAGAATCTATTCCCAGTTCTCTATGTAGTAATCCGGCGATATTATAGATAGTATATCCTTCGGGGATAGTAATTTTTATATCGAAACTGCCGCCTCGAGTAAGTATTCGAACTAATTTCATCACAGAAACCGGTCGCTCGAATTTGAATCTACCTGCACGAATTTTCTTGTGCATTCCGGTAAATCGCACCAGGAATATAAATGTAGTAGGGTGTTTCAGTATTCTCGATTCTGTTAATATATTCACTACCTCGGTAGTGGTAGCACCGGAGGGAATCTCTACATATTTTGGCTCGGAATATACTGTCGATGTATCTACAGAGAAAATATAGTATGTGGGAATTCCCAACAAAATGAATAAAACAACCAAAATGATTATTAGTATATTGTGGTGTCTCTTCCTCATAATATCACAAGTTTGGTGTATCCAGATAACTTTGTAAAATCAAAGTAGCCGAGATTTTGTTAACCTGTTTTTTGTTTAGAGATGGTTTTTCCCCGGCAGCTCGCATCACACGTTCTGCCTGTGCCGATGAAAATCGCTCATCATATAATATCGCATCGAATCCCATATAGCGCAGTTGTTCGGCGATTTTCCGAGCGAACTGACTCATCGGCGATTCCTCACCAGAAAGATGTAATGGCAATCCGACCACGATTTTTTCAGCGAGTAGTTTTCGGGCGAATTCTGCTATTTGTTCGGCGATTTTATGCGCACTTTCCACCGTTAGCACCTCGCAGGGCAAGGCAATTTTTCCATTGGCATCGGAGATAGCCACCCCGATATATTTTTTCCCAATATCTATTCCCAGAATTTTCGACATAGTAAACCTATTATTTTTATGAATGAAGAATACATTTAAATTATTTAATTAAAATTGCTCTGGTTTCTGCCAGCGGTTTTCCGTGATTGTCGAATGCTCGAATAATGAAAATACCCGACCGAAGTAAGCTCGAATCGAAAGTATAGTTTCCATCGGTGTTACAGATAGAGCAAATAGTTTCACCTTTGATATTATATATTTTCAGCACACAATTTTTCGGGGATTTTATCACACAGGATGAATTGAATGGATTCGGGGAAATGGAGATATTTTCGATATTATTTTCGCAATCCAGCCATTGTATATCTGATGTATCTCGAGCAGATTTGGGAACACTTCGCAATGATGTTCTACCCATAGAATCCTTCACCACGATGAAGAACCAGAGTGATTCAGCGGGAATGTCCGATTCGTAAATGTAAGTTGTCTCGGCAACATCCTCTATTTCAGCGATAATTTCGAAATTATTTCCCACAGAATCCTCGGCGACATAAAGAATATACTTCATAAATTCTGCGCTGGTAGCTTGTCCCCAATCGATTTTATAACTATTGGATAAAGTTTCTGTCACCGTCGATACTACATTGTGTGGTGGAGCGATATTACGGTTTTGCCTGTCGCCATATAACTCTGTCCAATTTTCGAATCCGGGTAATGGAATATTTTCGAATTCCCATAAATATAAATTGCCATCGGCGGTGACCGCAGTGATAAAAGTAGATTCCTGCGATGAATAGATTGCTGGGGTCAGTATTCCAGCTCGAGTAGATTCTAAAGTGTCAGGGAAATCTGCCAAATCGTTCGCGCCTGGGTCCATAATTATCATAGTTGCGATGGATTCTGTTTCCTGTATAAGCTGGAACACATATTCCGGACCGGGGACATTGTCCAAGTCGCATAGTAATATCGAGCCGTAGATATGCCCGGGATGTCCTCTTCCTGTCCCGCCGAAACTCACTAATTCGGCGGAAGTATTTATCCCATACACTTCGCCGGGAACATTCCCGAAACAAATATCCAGCGAATAATCACCGTTTACATCTCCTAATGTTAGTGGTGAATATATCCAACTTCCATATGTATATGTAGTGTAAAATGGGTCGTTTATCTCGGTGCCATCGTTTCGGTATGCCTTTATTATTCCATATTCTCCGCCGGATAATCGATGTGCACCGCAGAATATTTCATATTGTCCATCCCGGTCATAATCGAACAACAGCGGTGAAGAATAGCTAAATGCTTCATCATCATCCAGTTGGACCGGGAAACCGGGCAGTTCAACACCTGATTCAGTGAACACATTTACAGTTCGGTATCCCAGGACTACCAACTCGGATTTTCCATCATTATCCAAATCACCGCAGGCAGGTGTAGCCACTGCGAAATCGACCTCAGAAACAAAATTTGCAGTCCATTCTATTGCACCATCCAATGTTAGGCAAAATATGGTGGTGTCCACTGCGCAGATAATTTCCAATTCTCCATCTGCATCGATATCATCGACCACCGGAGAGATATAATTTGAATATTCGCCCAGAGAAGTATCGAATATTGTCGAAGCGGTCAGACCATCGTAATCGATTCGAGAAATTATTCCATCGGCGGTTAGAATAAAAATGGAGAGATAGTGTTCTTTTGGTATCCAGGCAATTTTTGAACGAACCGGACCACCGCAATGGATTGGGAAACCTTCCGCTACGGTAGCATCGAGTTCGAATGCATATAGGGAATCGTTTGTGGAAGCCACGATTATAAAGGGAGTGGAATCGATTTGAACAAAAGCTGGAGCGCCCCATAACGGCATATCAGAATCTACTCCGAACGATACGGGGAAACCATCTACTCGAGCATAAGCAGATACAACCAGGCATAATATTATTATCCAAAATTTTCTCATTTTTTCTCCTCGAAATCTATTAGTTCATTTTGCGATGATATGATGCACAGCCTCACCATAGTTGAAATAACATTCAAAGATATCTGCAATTAGTATAATTTGCAAGAACTTTTCTTATATATAAGAGAACAGAGAAGGAATGGGTTTAAAATAGTCTCAATATATCATTGATGGTGACCAATAACATAAGAGCCAGTAAGAATGCGATACTGAGTTGTTGGAAGATGGCTTGAGTTTTCAAACTGATAGCTTTTTTTCGAATAGCCTCGATAGTGGATAATAGAATTTGTCCGCCGTCCAGAATGGGAAGTGGGAATAAATTCAGCAATGCAAGATTGATAGACAATGCTGCTATGAACATAAATAATTGCCATACTCCCAATTTTGCGGATTGCCCAGCGATTTGCGCAATCATAACCGGACCGCCTATTTCGGATAGTGATGATTTTCCCACTAATAAATTTCCCAAAAATGAAATTACTGCGAAAGATATAGTGATAGTAGCCTGAATAGACCGCAGGAATGCCTGTCCAGGTGGCAATTTTCTCTGGATACTGGATGGGAGGATACCTATCATTCCAACCAAAGTGTCGTTGCCTTCCAGAGTAATTTTTCTTTCATCGGGCACGCATTCCACGGTGAACAATGAATCACCTCTTTGCACTGTAATGGTTATCGGCAGGTTCGGCTTACTGTGAATAATATTGGCCATTTGTTCCCAGGATGATACCGAATCGCCATCGATAGCGACAATCAAGTCATCGGCAGATAGTCCGCATTCTTGAGCGGGCATATTTATCACTGTGGAACCGATTTTTGGGACATCGTATTCAGGAACAGATTCTCCATATCCCCAGAATACTGCCCATATCAGGACTATTCCCAGAATGATATTCATAAATGGTCCAGCGAATAGGACTGCTATTCGAATTCCCACCGGTTTTGCCTGGAAACTGCTCGGTTCATAAGAATTGTTTTCTTGAGGAGTTTCACCGGTAAGTTTTACATATCCGCCGAATGGTATCCATCCGATACAATATTCAGTCTCGCCAATTTTTTTGGAAATCATAGTGGGGGGATATCCTATAGAAAATCTCTCTACCCTAATCCCGGATAATTTGGCTATTATAAAATGCCCTAATTCGTGGACAAATATAATTATTCCTATTACTAATATTGCTACTATTATGGTCAACATCATTTAGATAAAATTCGGTCTATTTATTATAATAATAAGTATAATTTTTCATAAGTCAAGTTTTGATATTATTTTGTGTGTAAATATATTATATAAGTGCTTGTATCTTATGTTGTTGCAATAGAATAAAAGGATTATATATAATTTTATTCTTACCCACTATTGAATTTTAATAAATATTCGATATTGTTATATTGAGAGGGGGTTTATCTATGGAGTTTAGAGAGCTTACATCCTCTCTGGTAACATTTTGGGGTTCTGGTTGCGCCGAACATATACTTACTGGAGCCGAAAATACCTCGTTTATCAGGAGAAGAAACAACTGGATTAATGCTAATATTCCATTACGGCTTTCCGGCTTGTTGATGATAGACTGGGGAAAAATAGTCGGTTTCACCATAGAATTGCCAGTGGAATATGCGCCATTGCCATTATTCGGAAAAAATCTGGCAACTATTCTATGTTATTGGACACAACCGGCTATTTCCACATCGAATCATAAGAATATGTTATTAGAACAAACTGTGGAGCGGTTGGAAAGAAAAAGTTATTCCGGAGCAGTGGTAATATGTTCGAATAATCTTGATATCCCAATTTGGGAATCACTGGGTTTTGAAACTGTGGGTGAATTGGAGATGTTGGGTTCTGCTAATAAAGTTATGTTTCTCAATTTTTCTGATGGTTCACTGCCATCATTTCAGCGTCCGAAGCCACTGCCATCACCACACCAGAGGAAATTGGCGCTGGATTTGTTCTGCCCAGCATATTGCCCATTAGGAGGATTGTTGATGTCCAAAGTAATCAAACAATCCCCCGATTTTGCTCGTCAGGCAGAATTACGAATCCATGATACATCATCCAGGGAAGTAGTAATTCGTTCGGGAAGAGTAATCGGTGCTTATCTAAATGGGAAAAATATCACCACAAAAGTGCTTCAAAATGTCCCCATAATCAAAATCATTTCCGATTTCGGTTCATAATATAATCGTCTAATGCATTAAGTTAATTTTTTCTGCAGATATGGTAACAAACCACCTTCCTCGAGTATGCCTTCTACAAGCTCTGGGAACGGAGAGAATTTAAATTCATTTCCCCCAGATTTTATAACACCATTTTCCCTGTGGATATAAACTATATCACCTGCTCGGATGGATTTAGCAGCTTCTGGATGTGCAATAGCCATTAGTCCATAATTTATCGCATTGCGGAAAAATATTCTAGAGAAGGATTCGGCGATAATCGCGCTAACCCCAGCATATTTAAGACAAGCGGCAGCTTGTTCACGAGATGACCCACAGCCGAAATTCTTGCCAGCCACTATGATATCGCCCGGTTGAACATTTTTCGAAAAATCCGCATCGAGGTCCTCCAGCGCGTGTGATGCCATCTCCTCCGAACTCAACTGCTGATATGTGTATTTTCCCGGATAAATTACATCGGTATTTACATCGTCGCCATATTTGTGTGCCTTGCCTTCTATTTTCATTATTCCTCCTCATTTTTTAGTATCGGTTTCCTTTTAAATTTTCCGGGTTTAAATTCCTGCAAATATTTCGGTTCTAATAATTCCAGTTCGGTAAATTGTCCTAATATCGCTTTCCCCTCGGCGATTTTTGCGATTTTCCCTGCCGATGGACGAGGTGTTCCACCATATATCACTTCTGTCCCGTGAATTTGCTTTATTACAGAATTATAAATATCTTCCTCGCAGGAAAGCAATATTTTTCCTCTGGATGACAATTCGTGTGCGAGTTTATCCAGCTGGAACACCGATGATTCGATTATGGGAGATGGCTTCCCTAAAACATTATATAAACAAGCATACACTCCACCAGCTCGTGTATCCACAATCACAGCCACAGGTGTTTCATTTGGAGAATAGCAGAATGCCAATCCTTTCAGTGTATCCACTGTGATGACTTTCATCGGACATGATGCTACCATTCCCAGCACAAATGATATCCCGACTCTCAATCCAGTATAAGACCCCGGACCGACCGATATAGCGATTATTATATCCTCGGATAATTTTTCATCCGCATATTTCAGGACACCATCTACAAATTCCGGCAATAGTGAGGAATGTTGTCGAGGCACCAATGCGGTATGCTCGACTATTATTTTCCCCACTTTTAGAAATCCCACGCTCAAATAGTGGGTAGCGGTATCTATTGCCAATATTTTCGGAAAACTCTGTTCGCTCAATTTCACCCTCCACATTATTTGTCCAGTGAAATTTAATTAAAAATAAGTTATAATGAAAGTAGAAACATTATATCCCAAAATTTTTAGATTCCTTGGGTGCCGGATGAGCGATACATACCACGCAAATCTTTCCTGCGCCGTTATATGAGAGCATTTTTGCAATTTCATTGGTGGTAGCGCCGGTAGTTACCACATCATCTACCAGGATTATGTTTTTCTGCGATATTTTCTCGCTATTAATCACCGCAAACGCACCGTTCACATTTTTTATTCTTTCGGCAGGAGAAAGTTTAGTTTGCGATTTGGTATGTTTTACTCGTTTCACCACATCGGTTAGAACTGGTTTATTGCAAGTTTGAGAAGCCGACCTGGCGAGTATTTCCGCTTGATTATATCTCCTCTCTCTGTGACGATTTTTATGAAGTGGCACCGGAATGAATACATCATAATCTGCGAAATGCTGTTCATCTATTATTAGATTTCCAATCTTTTCGCCGAAAAATTTTCCCACCTGAACGATACCGCTATATTTGAACGAATGGATTAGTTGTTTATGAAACGAATCGAACTCCGCTAATGGTCTCACGAACCGAATGTTTCCATTGCGATTCTGACACTTCATACAAGCATCCATATTCGAGGATATTGGACTATTACATCGAGGGCAATATCCCGAATGGAGTGAAGTGATATTCTGTTCACAATCCGGACATAGCACACTATCGGCGGGTTCCCCGCATAGCAAACATACCGGCGGGAAGAAAAAATCACATAACTGTTCCCAGATATTTGAAAAAAACTTTCTCAACACGGATAGCGCTCGGCTTAATCATTTTGAAACGATGCAACAATTTCATCGGGAATGTCCATATTGGAATACACTTTCTGGACATCGTCGTGGTCCTCCAGAGAATACATAAGTTTCAACAATTTTTCGGCTTCTTTTCCCTCCAGATGCACCGTGCTTTGCGGGATAGCGGTCAACTCGGCGGAGTCTATTTCCACATTTTTCTTTTTCAATTCATCGCGCACATCTATAAGGTCGGATGGTTCCGTATATATCTCGAAAAATTCATCATCTTCATCTTTGAAATCTATTGCGCCCGACTCCAGAGCATAATCCAACAATTCTTCGGCGCCGATTTCCTTTTTGGGAACCATAATCAATCCGGCTTTCTGGAAAATCCAGGCTACGCATCCGGATTCGCCCAAATTTCCCTCATAATTGGAGAATAATTTTCGGATTTCCGACACGGTGCGATTTTTATTATCGGTCACCACCTCCACTAATATAGCGACTCCACCAGGACCATAACCTTCATACACCACTTCCTCATAGGAAATGCCTTCCAATTCACCGGTTCCCCGTTTTATAGCTCTTTCTATATTCTCCGATGGCATATTAGCCGATTTCGCCGACTCGATAGCAGTCCTGAGTCGAGGATTCATATCGGGATCTCCACCGCCCTCACGAGCCGCAATGGTTATCTCGCGTATCAATTTAGTGAACAATTTTCCCCGCTTGGCATCGGCAGCAGCTTTCTTATGTCTTATCTGAGACCACTTAGAATGTCCACTCATTTATATTACCTCCTCTAATTTTTTCTATTTTACGCAAAATAAATATTTAAATAAACAAATCAAGTGGAAAAGTAGATAAATATATTTTGTGCAAACATATATTCTCTATGATTGCTTTTTAGATTATATTACTCGAAACAAGTAAGCAAAATATTTGCCTGACAGATGTAATGTTTTTCCTTGACAATATCCTACTCCATACGGAGAAGGAATAGTCTTTGCTCACATTTTTAAGATAACCAAGCAATTTGACTACGAATGAAAACTGTTAAAATTCCAAAGTGAAATATTGAAATGTGGACAAAGAAATAAGGGGATTTGATTATTCCGATTTCTAAAATTAGAATTAAAAATCGAAATAATTTGCGTATTTTATCTCTATTTTGCAATTTGATTATATGGGTGAGTTATCGAAAAGATTTCTGCAGGACATAAATCGGATATTGCCCTCGGATTGTGTAATCACCGAACGGGATATTTTGACCAAATATAGCCACGATGAGACCCCGGAATTGAAAGCTATTCCCGATATGGCTATCGTCCCAGATAATTCTGACCAGATAGAAAGTGTGGTTCGACTTTGCTATGAATACGATGTCCCTATCACACCTCGAGGTGCTGGCACTGGAGTAGCAGGTGGCGCTGTCCCCATAAATGGTGGTGTAGTTATTTCTTTGGAGAGATTGAATAAAATTATCGATATAGATACCAGGAATTTGATAGCCACTGTGCAACCGGGAGTCATAACCGGGATATTGCAACACGCAGTGGCAGAGGAGAATTTATATTATCCACCGGATCCCGCCAGTGTAGATTCCTGTTCTATCGGTGGAAATGTAGCGACCGCTGCCGGCGGAATGCGTGCGTTCAAATATGGGACCACCAAAAAATCTGTGCAGGGGTTAGAGGTAATTTTTCCGCCCGGTAAAAAAGTCAATTTGGGCGGGAAAATGATTAAAGATGTGGCAGGATATGACCTGATTGGAATACTCACCGGCAGTGAAGGCACTCTGGGAATTTTTACTCAAATTATGGTTCGATTGGTGCAATTGCCTACATTCTCTGTCGATTTGCTGGCTGGATTCGATAGCATAGATAAAGCGATTCAAACCGCGTTATCTATCGTCCCCGATACTGGTGTATATCCCTGTGCGATGGAATTTATGGAGGGTGATATCATTCAGATGGTGGAGACATTCTTGGATAAGAAAATACCACTGTCATCTGCCAATTCGCAACTCATAGTATCTATCGATGGAATGGATGAGAAAATGGTGGAGAACAGTTATTTCCGAGTGGGCGAACATTTATTGAATTGTGGTGCACACGATGTCCTGGTGGCGAGCAATAGATTCAATTCTGAATTATTATGGAAAGCCAGGCGCTCCATTCGCGAGGCGATAAGACATCGTTCACCGGATATAGCCGCCGAGGATGTCGCTGTCCCGCCCACCAGGACTCCTGAATTGATACGAGGAGTAAAAAAAATCGGCGATGAACATAATGTAGAAATAGTCGGTTTCGGGCATATCGGCGATGGAAACATTCATATCGATATGCTGAGAAATCGATTGTCCGATTCCCAATGGGAACAGAAAAAAAATAAAGTAATTCCCGAAATATTGCGATTGGCAGTCCAATTAGAAGGAACAATCACCGGAGAGCATGGTATCGGATGTATTAAACGAAAATATTTTCATCTGGCAAAAAATAATTTTGTAATAGAGAGGATGAGAAAAATAAAACAGGCATTAGACTCCAAAGGATTACTTAATCCTGGGAAAGTGTTTCCATAAGATTTATTTTTTAGTATATTATTGTATATGAAAATAAGGAATTTTGAGACATATATTTTGCTTATTTTAGCTTTACTGATGACAATTGAATAATTTTTTCCAAGATTATTCTATTTCATAAGAAATAGTTGCGTAAATTTTGGGTATGTTTATTTTCTAATAAAATTAAATGCGAGGTTCGTATGCCAGTAGAATTTTCACTCGATTTCGAAA
>QNEG01000011.1 GCA_003645115.1 bacterium
CACCGTGGCGATATCACTCGATTTTGTTTTCCAGATTACTTTCATTTTCCGTTTCCAATCAGGTTTTGGTATATTTTCATCGCAGTCCTCACGCCATCACCGACAGCGATAGAAATCTGTCGAAAAATACCATTATTCACATCGCCGGCGAAAAATAATCTATTCTCCGCAATCAATCTTTTCTGCTGGGTTATCACACTCGAATCCAGAAAACCGATTTCCGGCATTCTTCCTATAGCGAACACAATATAATCGAATATGAAATTTTCATTATCGTTATTTCTGCGAAAAATCGCTCTCAATTTATTATTTTCACTGTCCAGCGAAATTATTTTTCTATTCGAAAAATATCGAATATTTTCGTTCTGTTTAACTTTCTCCCAAAGGATTGGCAGACAACTAACTTTGTCGCTTCGATTGAAAATATATAAATAATTTGATTTAGCAAGAGTAAGTGAATAATCGAAAGCGCAATCTCCCGCTCCGATAATTCCTATGTGCTTATTACAGAAATTGCGCATTGGGTATATTTCATAGAATATTTTCTTCCTCGCTGTCGATGAAATCGTAATATCCTCACATTTCTTTGGGGTAGTTCCGGAAGCTATCACTACTATGTTGCTAACGATTTCACAGGATGATGTGGACACCATAAATTTATTCTGACCGAAAGTCAATTTATTCACCTCATCGAATAAAATATCTATATTGTATAGTTCCGCCTGATTTTTTAATAGTTCGACAAATTCGATTCCCGCTATTCCATCGGGGAAACCGGGATAATTTTGGATACAATTGGCATTGCGTATCAGTCCACCGACTGAACATTTTTCTATTACCAACGGCTTTATACCATATCGTTCCAGTTGCATCGCAGTGGACAAACCTGCGGGACCACAGCCGATTATCACTACATCTTTCATTATTATTCGCTCCCGTATTTCAGTATAAGTATAAACAATCTCGCTACATTTATCAAATCGAAAAGTAGAGTATATGATTGTTCGTCGATTATACTACTTCAACCACTCCATAAGGAGATATTATAGAATTTATGTAGGTTTTGTTTTCCACTATGGAATTATCCCATATAACAGAATTGGCAATTTCTGCGCCGGAATAAATATGGACATTTTTTCCAATTGCGCAGAATCCGTATATTTCCACTGTATCGGGGATATTGGAATTTTCATCGAGCCAAATATTTTCACCTGCGCCACTAATCCGAAATTTTCCCTCGACTAATATCTTTCGATGCAATTCCAGATAATCTGCCGGAGTCCCGAAATCGCACCAGAAATTTTTCTCATATCGGACTCCGATACACTTCTTATTCAGGAAAGGTTGAATACATTCGGTCAGGGAGGAGAACCTATCATTGGGGAATGTGGAAATAATTTTCGGTTCCAAGAATGCCACTCCAGAATAAGTCCATCGATTTTCGGCTGACTGCGATGGATATGGTGCGGTATCGAAACCTATTACAATTTCTCCATCGGTGAGCACAGAATTTACTCGTGGATTATCGATTACTATTAAAGTTACAAGGAAATCATTGTCTCGATGGAATCGAAATGCCGATTCCAAATCGAAATTCTCGATTATATCGCCATTATGGACTAAAATAGTTTCCTGGGGCAAATTCATTTTATTGAATATATTAGCGATACCGCCTGCGGTGCCCAGTATTTTTTCCTTTTCCAGGACAACTGTAGTCTCGGCAGTTTCTGGTGTCAATACTGGCACAGTGTTTACTATTTTTTCCGCAAGATGATGAGCATTGATAAAAAAATTATTTACTCCTCGATTAGCGAGTCGTTCCATCACTATTTCTAATGCTGGCTTGCCCACTATGGGAAACAATGACTTTGGCACAAAATCGGTCAGTGGTTTCAATCTGGTTCCAAAACCAGCAGAAAGTATTATTGCATTGTTCAGCATAATATCATATCGGAAAGTTTATTATGGTTTATCGTAATAGAATCAATTTTTTGGAAACCTTTTTTTCTGGGGTGCGGAAAATTGCCAGATAGGTTCCCGATGGTAAATGTGATTCCGGTTCCCAGTAAATCTCGGAATCGCCGAAATTCACTGTTTCCTCGAAAATATCTCTTCCGTTTATGTCATATATTTCCAATTGTCCGCTTACTGTGGCGGGTAATCGGATAGTCAATTTAACATGTGAATTGAATGGCTTGGGGTATGCATCGAGCCTCAATTCTGTGGGTTGTTGCAAATTATTTTCTCGCACTAACAACCCGTGAAGTTGTTCGTATTCTGCCGCTACTATAACGGCGAATCCATCTTGAATATCTCGCAATACCTCGACAGATTCATCGGTTTCTTTTTCCCATTGTTCCACATATTTATCGAACATATCCCACACAGATATTCTGGCAGTATTCAGGAATTCATTTATCATACTGGCAGAGTATGTATCGAACCAGTTAATATAATCTCTATCATATACCTGTTCCCATATAAATCTACTTTCGGTGCAGAAATAGTTTCCACTGCCGGTGATACTTTCGTGAACTGTTCCAGAATGAACCCACATAGGAACCGGGATTGTAAAATATGGTTGATTGAATCCACACCATACAATTGGATAAGCCGAACCATCGTCGAAATTTTGTCCTAAAATTATCTGATAAGATGTGGTCATAAATCGATTTATAGTATTTGTAGTGCTAATATATCCGTAAGGGAGACCATCGAAAGTTCCCTCGAAAGGTAACGGATTAGGATCGAGTTCATCGGTGACTAAATCCGCTGATATAGACCAAATATCCTCCACAGAAACCGGTGCCAATGTATCCATCAATGCTCTCGCACGAATGTATCTATCGTATCCTCTTCGGTCGGAATCATCACCAGAGATAGCAAAATTAGCTCTGACCAGATATTTATCGGCGGAGGAATTCGCGCTAAAATATACATATCCCTCACAATTGGATTCCACCATTCCCACATTTCCATATCTATCCATAATTCCATAGCAGTGAGTAGAACGCAATCCAGCGGTGGAATCCGCCAATAGTGAATCCAATAATTGAGTGAAATCCCATACCGATTCGCATTGCGACAATGCCAGATACATTACCTGTCCGTCGGTTAGTCCATCGGGCAAATTCGGTCCATTATTATATGTATCGGTATTGACCACTCCGAACCCGATATCATTGGCACCGCCATATACCTGTTCTGTCATACCCTGATATGTTATTGCGATGAATGAATGCCCATTTTCCACATATATATATTGCTGTCGATAGTTTGGGACATCCCGATTTTTCCACAGCATAGGTCTTCCATATTCGGTAGCATCGGGCGCAAACACCGCAATAGTGCAACTCCACACCGAAGACACCAGAATAGCGAATATAATCGATATGTTTAAAATTAATTTCATAATGCAAATTTATATATTCTTCCATTATAAAGGTAATGAAATCTACGGGATTGTCAAGTTTGTCTTTTGTTGCTATTCCCTGACTTTGGCGCGAATTACCAACACAATCAATCCTTCCAATCTATCATCGGTAAGACCGGTCATATTATCTGGGGTGGTCAATGCCAGATGCAAAAAGAACACTCCATTAGTTGTATCGGTTTCCATAGTATCCGTGGGCCAAAGTCCCACTCCGTGTTCATCGATAGTGGCAATTTCATCGAATCCCAGTGCGTCCCCACTATAGAAACAACATATATCTCCGCCGGCGAGTAAAGAGTCCTTAATCATTTGTGGTGAAGTAGTATCCTTTACTACCCAATAATGAGCTGCCGATGTCTTGAACCGCACAGTATCGCTCCATTGTAATCTTGGTGTTCCGTAGCCGGTCACCAGAGCCTGAAGCACATATTTACCAGTGGTTACTTCATTGGTATTATTAGGTTCCCACCAGGGTTCCTCACCTGGCAGTGTCTTTGCATAAGTAGATAGTTCGAAATCCAATAAAGGACATCCAGTGTTAATTACTAAAATCGCCTGCATTTGTGGCGGAGAGATAGGCACACCACTGGCATCACGCAGCCGAGAACCCACAATATATATGGTTTCCCATTTTAGTTTCATCGGAAGTGTATCGTGAAATCCCTCATATTCCCACCATAAGATAAATGTATCTTGTTCCTCTCCACCAGCAATGAAAGGATTATACGGCAAACTATCCAGCCAGAATTCCATCGGACAGGATGAAATATTAATCTGGATTTTTAAACTATCACCCGGACTGTATTGAGCAAATAATACTCCGCCGAAAAATATTACCAATCCAAAAATCAACACTCCCAGCAAATTGTTTTGGTCTGATAATTTCACATTTCTCTCCACATCAAATCGAGATAATCTTTTATTCCATTAGAATCACTAAAGTATAACTTACCTTTACCAGGGAACGCAAGTGGTTTGATAAAAATTTTCTTTTTCTCGCCAGGCGCCATTGTAAACTCATTCTCCAGTGGGACATAAGTAGTCATCACCTGTTCCATCAAAAGCAATGCCTCCTGCCAACCTTCCTGTTCGGGTCGATTCCAGCCTACTTTAAGCCGAATAGTATCCTGGTTCCAGTTCACTATACAAATTGAATCCAATTTGCTTTCCATAATCAATATACTTGGATAAATCATCAACTGGCAATCCTCACAATCCCGATGCGGTTTTCTGGTGGGTTCTGTTTTTATCATAACTGGAACTATCACTCCAGCAACAAATGCACCGGTCTTACCCTGATGAACTACCAATTCAAATGAATATTTTCTATTATAATATCTCGCACTATCGGGAATGGCAATCTTAATTTCGACAGGTTCACTGGTAGTATTCGGTGCGATTTTTATGGTCTCTGGAATAATTTCTACCCAACTCGGTTGCGGCAACGGTGGAATATTTTTATCACTATTATTCAATCGTATCCCGAATGTAATTTGTTTGGTAAAATTATCCGGATTTACCAAACGAAGTTCTTTATTGGAGGAGACCTCACCAACTTTAGCAAATATCTCCAATTTACTTTCGGTGGCACCGATTCCCAAGCCGTAAGCTATACCAGTGTATAAAACCACCATTACAGATAATTTAAGCCATTTTCTTTTCATTATTATAGAAATAAAATATTATCTAATTACAGTTACACTTCCACTGCAAACTATTTCGCCATCGACTTCGATAGAGTAAAGATAAATACCAGCTCGCACAGTATGTCCAGTGGCGGATTGACATTCCCATGTAGTTGCGCCAGGCGGTGAAGTCCATATTTCTTCTCCATCCAAATCGTAAATATGAATTATTCCATTCCCGAACATCATTCTGGGATACTGGAAATATGCTACATCATTGTATCCATCGCCGTTTGGGGTGAGTATAGTCGGTCTGCAATCGCAGGAGGTCACCGCAAAAATGAAACATAGCTCGAATTCTTCAATACTATTGGGTTCGCCATAGTCCGGTGGTATATCTGTGCAGGTCAATGTAGCACACACTGTATCGCCATTGGGATAGACCAACTCCGGTTCGGCATTTTCTGGAATAAGCCTAACAGTTTCTGTGCCGACATCCCAGACCACACCAGGATCGCCGTAGTTAAATACCCTATCGTTAACCTGGATAACCAACGATGATGAATCAACTCTTCGCCAAAGGTCTTTCAGGTCGAATACCAGGTCATAATGATTATCCTCCAGGATTTGTCCTTCCACCGGATCAGTATTGGTTATCACTGGTGGAGTTAAATCGACGAAGAATTTCCATCGGTATTCTCCCCGAAGATGATGTCCGGATGAATCATCGGCAGAAATTAATGCTACCTCGACCGATTCGCCATCGGCAAAATAGCCCGATGGTGGCGGAGTGAAAAATACAGTATCCGCTATGAATGAAAACTCCGGTCCGTATGAATATATTACACCGTTTACTTTAAGCTGGACAGTGGTTGGATCGAAACCGGCATCGTCATCATAGATTCGTATCACAATCTGCTGGTCCCGATTAGTGGAGACCTCGCCGGAGTCAGGCAATATTATTTCTGCCTGCGGACCGAAACCAAAATACAGCGGCATTACATCGGAACAGCAACAGGATGTATCCGCATATTCTAAATTATCCGTGTCGGCATCACAGGCGCAAACACGATACACAAAATCTGTAGTTTCAGACTGTCCCGCCATAGATGCAGAGAATAAATCACCTGCTTGAGGGAACATAGAATCCACTTGGAAAGAGCCATCATCCACATCGCCATCGATATCATATTCTATCCAGGCGTTCCATACACCCGATTCATCCTCGATTAGCGACTGAATGGAGAATGGAGTATTTGCTGGTAATTGTGTGCTCGAATCGGGGTCGAGTTCGGAAAATTCCGGGCATAGAGTATCATCATCGGGAATGTAAAAACACCATCGCGAGAGAGAATCGTGCAATTCATTAGGCTCACCGTAATCTGGGCTGTCGAATGCTCGAAGCAGTGAAACACATACAGTGTCTCTATCGTAGAATTCGTATCCTTCTACGGAAGGGTCCCAGCAGAATCGTCTTCCAGATACATTTACTCCGGGCGAACTGGTAGAAAGTGTAGTCAATAATGGTGGCCAGTCAGTCCTACTTTCTCGGCAATCTATACCTACCAACAATCCATCCCAATTGAGTCCAGATTCATCATCCCATATATCGAAACAAATAATGGGCTGATGTGTAGTAATTATTTCACCTTCGGCAGGTGATTGGTTGTCGATTTTTGGTGGCATAAGGTCAACTCGGAAATGCCAATGAATCGGTCCGCTGAATGGCAAATTCCCCTGAGAATCCATCAACCTAGATAATTCTACATTTATCCATTGGTTATTCGAAAATGGAGTAGCTGGTGTCCAGCGCAGTGTAGGATGCGTATAGTCTAATTGAGGAGAAGTAGATGGAGTATGAATAGTGCTATTTACCACAAACTGAATGGAATTTTCATTCACCGAATCATCCAATTCCGAGAAATTCATAATAACATTCTGCAGTGAATCGGATGTCCAGGTGTCTGGTTGCGGTTCCACAATAGCTGCGATAGGTGAACAGGGTGCACGATATTCATCCTCATCTTCATCGGCGATAGTTCCACCAATACCCTCGGTTTCTGCGCGGATTTTCACATCTCGCATAGCGCAATCTGCAGTGGGGCGAGCCGAAGACCAGGTTACCATATATCCGCCACGGACTGCCTCCGCAATCAATGGCAATATCAACTCGAAATCGCCCGGACCACTCCATGGAAAAAATTCTCCCCCGGTTTCCTCAGTAAGAGTATGATAATGTTCACCATCGTAAGGATACCAAGTCCATGAACTGGTATCTGCCACTATGAAATTAAGGACTCGATGTTCCAGCAAATTCGCCAAGACCATTTCAGGGGTATAAGAAGAGAATGGGCAAGGACCACCAGAATGCCAAGGGTCACCCACATAATGTGGCGGTGCATCGGTGACCATAATTATTACTATTGTGGCGCCGTGACGATAGTTCATAGAATCTACCGCTTCCATTATTGCATCCAGAGAAACCTCGGGACCATCACCGCCCCCCCCAAAAACCAAATCCTCTACCCAGGAAGTAAAAATAGAGACATCGCCGGTCAAATCATAACCATAGGGGAAATAAACCGAATCGCCGAATGTATTTAGTCCCAATCTGTATGAAATTCCCGCGACTGCCAGTGATTCAGCGAAATCTCCCAATCCCTCCACTACATCATCAGCCATACTATACATACTTCCGGTGATATCCACACAGAACACAATATCCGCCATTCCTCCGCCACCGCGAAGATATGCTATAATTGGATATTGATTTATCCAACCGGTTCCATAATCTTCATCCACTGTAAAGTTTTCTTCCTCTAATCCTACGATAGTATTGTCGTATTCATCCATAACCAAGCAGAATGCGGAGAGTAGTGGGAATTGGTCGGTGTATATGCGGTCTATAATTAAATCGATATCTGCAGGCGGCGGGACATGGAACCATATAAACCAACAAGTATCCATACTATTTGGACCGCAGTGCTCACTTTCTACTAAATCACTGGCGGAAAAACAAATTCTAAGAGTTTCATCCTCCTCGAAACCCAGACCGGCTACCATAGCTTCCCAGACCAATGTGTCTCTATCCCAGCTCAGTGGAGCATCGCCCCAGGTATATACAATTGTATCGCCATCGGGAGTAATAATAGTCAACTCGAATGATGTGCTATCCACTCCAGCGATATCATCGGTAAGCGGAATCTGAATAGTGGGAGTTAAATCTCGGACACTTGCGCCCATAGGTGGAACCGGTTCTGTCAATACTGGCGGAATAGTGTCCATAATGAAACTGCACACCAAAGGCATCGATGCCACATTTCCCAGTGTATCGGCTACACGAAGCACCGAAATATTTACTGTATCTCCATGACTATACCAGGTCGATGGAATAAAATATACCAGCGAATCCTCCAATAATATTACTTCTGGGTCAGAAATTGTATAAGTTATTCCCTCCACACTGATTTGTAAAGTGGTGTCATCGATACCATTTTCATCGAATAATTCGATAATAATAAATGTATCTGTGCAGGCGACTATTGCGCCACATTCTGGTGGGAATATAGTATAAGCTTCTGGTGGGTCGGTCTCTGCCAACACTGTGAAACCATCCAATAATGTGTCTGCATCACCGCTGGGATTGGTAACTATCACATCTCGGGGACCCAATAATGCGGATGGAGAAATGGAAATATCAACATTGATAAGAGCAGGAGTAAAAAAAGTGACACCAGTAATAGAAATTCCGGTGCCAAAATCTGCGGTCGGAGTATCCACGAAACCACTGCCGAAAATCGTGATAGTGATATTCTCACCCTGCGAACCAGTATTAGGAGATATACTCCCGATAGTCGGTGTCTGCCCGAACAATGTGGCAGTTAGCAATATTAAAATCGATATACAATTCTTCATTATAATCCTCCGATTTGTATATTCATTATATAAATAATATACTGAAAAATAAATATTATGTCAATGGACAATCTTAAATTGTAGAAAAAAACTTGTGTTTTCTATAAAAAAAATTAGGTTTTAACCAATATGAAAAATATTGGATTGATAATTTCTGGTATAGGCTATGAAGATGGTAGTTCAATTTGGGATATCGCCTATATACTTCGCCAACTGGAGATAGCGAATGCAAAGCCGATACCCTTGGTTCCCCGTGAAAGCGTGGAACGAAAGATACCGGGTTTGCGAAGGAAACAGACCCCGATAAGAGATTTTAGGCAAGAGGGTCAACTTATAGTGCGAGGAGAAGTTTATTATATAGACGAGTTCGAACATAGAGAACTCGACGCATTAATTATTCCCGGGGGGAAAGGACCTGTATCCGTGTTATCATCCATACTTCGGGATGGCAGCGAGGCTTTGGTGCTCCCTGAAATTCGAGAGTTTGTGGCGGGTATTTATGCTCGAAAAAAACCACTGGCAGGAATAGGTTATGGCGCCAGCTTAATCGCATTTATTCTGAGAGCGAGCGTAAATACAATAATCACAGTCGGCGATGATACTCAAATGATAGAATTTCTAAAACGAATAGGGACAGATGTAATCAAGGTTCAACCCGACGAGGTAGTATTCGATGAGGAAAACAATATCTTATCTACTCCGGGGACAAATCCGAATTCGAGTCTTTATCGAGCATCGCAGGGTATCGAAATGCTGGTAAAAGAAGTAGCAAATATAAAAGTCAATCCATAATCGAGGGGAGGAAAACTATGAGAGAAATCGATGTGAATACTATTTCCAAGGCAGTATCAAAACTTGCTATGGAATCCAATTATCTAATTCCCGATGATGTTCGCAAGAGAATAGAAGATATGTATGAAATCGAGGAGTCGCCTGTGGGTCGAGCAATACTGGAACAGATTCTCAAGAATCAGGATATTTCTGCGGAGGAAAATATGCCACTATGCCAGGATACTGGATTTGCAGTGGTATATGTAGAAATCGGACAGGATGTCCATCTGACTGGCGGTGATATTAAAGATGCGATAGGTGCTGGTGTCGCTGAGGGTTATACCAATGGATATCTTCGCA
The DNA here is from genome assembly GCA_003645115.1 of bacterium. Lineage (GTDB taxonomy): Bacteria > UBP14 > UBA6098 > B30-G16 > B30-G16 > B30-G16. Next base: position 10,105 of record QNEG01000011.1, read on the forward strand.
AATCTATATTGACAGACCCACTAAAACGAGAACCGAACAGTGGTGATAACACTCCACCAGTGATATGGATGGATATAGTCCCTGGAGATAAGATAAAGATAAAATTTGCTCCCAAAGGTGGTGGTAGTGAGAATATGAGTCGGATACAGATGCTTCGACCCTCCGATGGAGTGGAAGGATTTAAAAAATTTGTAGTGGATGCAGTAATTTCGGCAGGCGGAAATCCTTGTCCACCCGTAGTAGTCGGAGTCGGAGTTGGCGGGACTTTCGATAAATGCGCTTGGTTATCCAAAAAAGCATTGCTCAGAAATATCGGTGAAAGAAACAACGACCCCTATTATGCCAAACTGGAAACAGAATTGCTCGCCGAAATTAACAAAAGTGGCATAGGTCCAATGGGATTAGGTGGAAATACTACTGCGCTGGAGGTATTCATCGAGCAATATCCACTTCACATTGCCACATTCCCGGTAGCAGTTAACTTAAATTGTCATGCGGCGCGACATAAAGAAATCATAATTTAATATCAAAATGGTAAATATATTTCGGTGATAATAGAAAAATGCCAGCTAAACCCAAACATAATTGGTTGAAATACTATATGTTCATAATTGCATTTCTGGCATTTTTCACTCTGGTAATCCGACCGGGATTAGAATTAAGCAAAAAATGGGATATACTATGGCTGGCGATAGATACATTGATTATCCTATCGTTTTTGATGAATTTTTTGCTTCGTTTTATTTGGTCCACCAGCAAGAAAAAATTTCTTTACAGTAATAAACTGGAAACTGCAATTATATTCATTTTCCTTACTCAATTAGCGATAATCACTCTATTCTGGAGCTATCCTGAAATACGGTTGACAATTAGTCAATTTGGGATAGTATCGATAACAAAGATATACATAATAATGGCGCAGATATTCATTTTACTGGGTTTAATAAGTCAATTAGGACAAATAAATGCTCGTATCGCTACTTTGCCACTGCCACCATCGCTGCTATTTATGGGCAGTTTTTTAACCGTGATTATTATCGGAACTATATTATTACTATTGCCGGGAGCGACCAAGCAGGGAATAAAATTTATCGATGCTCTTTTCACGGCAGCATCGGCAACCTGCGTAACCGGGCTTATAGTGGTGCCTACAGGGTCTTTCTTTACCAGATATGGACATACTGTGATATTAGTGCTGATTCAAATCGGTGGATTAGGTTTGATGACTTTTGCCACTTTTGCCGCATTGATTTTACGCGGAGAAATCGGTATCAAGGAGAGAATGGTGGTGGGTGATATATTGAATATGAAAACGATGAATAAGATAAAATCGTTAGTCGGTGCAATAATTGGATTTACTATAACGCTGGAGATTATCGGAACTCTTTTTCTATATTTCGCGTTGGATGGTTACCACAATCTCACCACAGGAAAATTATATTTCTCGATGTTTCATTCGGTTAGTGCATTTTGCAATGCCGGTTTCTCGCTCTGGGATGATAATCTGGTCCATTTTGTGAATAACCCACTGGGTTCGATTACAGTTATGACTTTGATAGTAATTGGTGGAATCGGTTTCATCGTCCTGGCGGACTATTGGCAATATTTCAAGTTGCGATTGCTGAGAAAACCGCCACCATACATCAGAATTCACAGTAAATTAGCGGTGATAGTTACTGTTATTTTGATATTATCTGGAGCGATTATTTTTTATCTGCTGGAAATAGATGGTCGATTGGCGCCGTTAAGCTCCGGATTACGATGGATTGCCGCTTTCTTCCATTCCATTACTCCAAGAACCGCAGGATTTAATACACTGGATACATCGGCATTATCCCCTGCCACATTATTTATGCTAATAATATTTATGTTCATCGGTGCATCACCCGGTTCTACTGGTGGCGGTATTAAGACCACTACTTTGGGTGTCCTCGCACTTATGATAATTTCAAGAATTAGAGGTGATGAAAAAATACATATATTCGGCAGGAATATACCACATCTGATAATAATCGGTGCAGCTATGGTATTATTTCTGGGACTCGCTGTGGTATCGGCGGGAGTATTCTTTTTGACCATTTTCGAGCCCAATACTCCGCTGATGGACTTGTTATTCGAGGAAATGTCCGCTTTCGGAACGGTAGGATTGTCCACAGGAATAACACCATCTCTTTCTATTCCAGCAAAACTGGTGATTATAATTACAATGTTTCTGGGCAGAATCGGACCACTGACATTTTTAACTGCAGTGGTATTCAAAAAATACAAGAGTCGAATAAAATTGCCCGATGAAGAAGTAATGATAGGCTAATTTCTATAAGCCGATTTTTTACTTTGACTTTCCGGGACAATTGAGATAAACTTATTTTGCAAATTAGATAAAATATAGTCGAGGGAAAAATGCGTTATATAATATTCGGAGCAGGACTTTTTGGAAAAAGTATTGCCAAAAGATTGGTCGAACTGGGTGCCGAGGTTCATATAGTGGATCGCCAGGAAGAAGCATTGGAGTCGATAAAAGATTATGTGGCTGGAGCTATAATAGCCGAAAGCACAGAAAGGGAAGCTATTGTGGAGATAGTTAATAAAATTAATCCTGATGAGGCGATAATTTGTTTCGGTGAAAGTTTCGATGTCTCTTTGCTGTTAACTGTATATCTTCACGAGTTGGGAGTAAAACATATAATAGCTCGAGCATCCAATCCTATGCAGGGGGAGATATTGCGCAGATTGGGTGTGAATTATGTAATATTGCCGGAAATTATCACAGCAGAACGGATGGGTGAATACTTGATTTTAGGAGAAAATGACCTGTTGACTCTGGATAACGAACATACTATCGCTCGGATTAAAGTCCCACCAAAAATCACTGGAAAGACTGTAGCGGAATTAAACACAAAAAAATATGGAATAAAGATACTATTTATTCATCGAGAATATATGGAAAATGAATTATTTAAATTGATACAACCAGAAAACAATATCGAACTTACCGAAAATGATAATCTAATTTTGCTGGGGCACCCTAATAAATTAGCTCGATTCGTAAAACAGGTTCAATCATAGTTACCTCTGGACATCGTTTATCACATTCTTAAAACCATCCTTGTCCACTTCCCAGATATCCATCGTATTGTCATTGTCTATGTTACCTTTGATTTCTATTAGGTAATTATTTTCGTCGGCACGAACTATTTTCGCAGTATAATATTGCCCCAATCTGGGAGTAAATCGCAGTTTGCTCATACTGGATGCGTATTTGCCCTCCACAGCATAATAGGTATGTTGTTTGTTCATCAGGATTTTGGCGAGTTGCTTAGCTTCCGATTGTTTCGCCGCAGCAATTTGAGAGTAAGGCTTATCGAAAACCTCCTCTTTAACTTTTTCGCTTGCTTTTTCTGCAGGCGGAGCAATTACTCCAACATATAAAAAATATCCTGCCAATATTATAATCAGTATCAGTAAAAACTTTTTCATAATTTCCCTCCTATGATAAAGTCTATTCCAATAAATATTGTTTCAATCATTACAGCAAAATAGAGTTTATCCGCCATCTCGATTAGTGCGACCACAAAGCAGTCTATTTATTTGCAACTGCTCGAAATTATTTCGTTTCACTGGCGATGACAAAATCCCCCAATTCTGCAAACTTAATAAAAAAGATGCAAAAACGATTGCTAATAGCAATACCAAATTATTTAGCCTACGAAACTGATTTATATATCGTCTTTTATTCCTGCGTTTGCGAACTGGCGCCCAGTCGAGCAATTTTCCCTTCGGGATCGTCAATCCCAGCAAATCCTTTTCGATCATCATATAACATAGATGCATTCATCAGTATCTATTAACAACCGTACTCTGAACGGTCAGTAATGAGTATAACTATAC
>QNEG01000012.1 GCA_003645115.1 bacterium
CCATTTTATTATATAATTATTGTCATCGAGCTTATGAGGTATTAAAGTATTAACAAGATTACCTGCGATATCGAATATTTTTATTGTAAGTTCACTATTGCCTGAGGAATTTATGATTAATTTACATTCTTTATTAAATGGATTGGGAGAGACGGAGAGGGAGATGTCATCAGGAAACTTTACATTATTTTCCCACACTATGTCGCCATCTGGGGAGAATTTAGTTAGAAATACTAATGTCGTTCCTATAACAGAACTATCAATGCTGTTATGAATACTCGCGTGTCCAGCACATAAAAATCCGCTGTCAGAAGTCTGAATGATATCCCAAAAAATATCCGATCCACCGTCGAAATCGACTCTATTAAAAAATAATTCATTTCCCAGAGTATCTATTTTCATAAACATTCCATCAGGGCTTTCCACTCCTTCTAAATTCCATCCTGTTTGCCCTGTTATTACAAAACAATTATCAAATGTTTTAATGATTCTTACTGGGTCTTGACTGTATGGTTTTTCATAGTATCTACTCCATAAAAGATCTCCCGAAATATTAATTTTTCCCACACCGACACTCGAATATCCAGCTATTATGGTCATACCAACAAATAAAAAATTACTATCATCGAATTCTGTAATTTGTAACGGTAGAATGGTTGGGATGTATGTTCTCCACATTAAAACACCGATATTATTAAATTTCATTATATATGCTCTACTGGAGCTTTCAGAAAAATTTGCTCCACCAATTAAGATACTTCCGTCCGGATTAGCTTTAATGAATGTGGGCCATAAATCCATTTCATAATTTTTTTCCCATACTGTCTCTCCATCTAAGTCTATTTTTAATATAAATACACTATCGATAGCGTAACAAGCGCTTCCGAGATAATAACCCACAAAAATTAAACAACTATCCGAAGTCAAGTCACCTGAGTATATACATGAAGTATCCTCATGTTCTGCTATATGCATTGCCAATAAACTATCTCCTGTTTCACTATTTATTTTTAAAAAGAGAGGATTCATTACCTCTCTTTCTGTAATAAAAACATCTCCCGATGGTCCTTGAATCGCTAATTTTGGAGCATACCAATATCTCATTTCGCAATATGTTTTAGTCCATATTGTATCCCCGAATTCATCTGTTTTTATAAAAAAGAATTGATCGTGATTGATATATGGAACAGAAGATTCAATCCATGATGTTGTTCCATAAATTATATATTCATTGGAATCTGTTTCAAATAAACCATAACCAAAATTAGAAGCGCTATTGAATATACATCTATAGTTTTGATATGTTCTTATCCATTCCAGTTCGTGTGCAAAAGAAAGTATTATTACTAGAATAATGAATATAATTACTTTTTTCATCTTATTACCTCCAATTTAAGCTGGGTGGGGATAAATATCCCCACCCAATTGTATTGACCTTACCTAACTAATATGATTTTTACTTGATGAGTTTCATCTGCTACATTGATTCGAGCGAAATAGGTTCCACTGGTTACCGGATTCTGTAAGTTATCCAGTCCGTCCCAGATGAAATTATGTATTCCCCCTGACAATGTTCCATTATACAAACTTCTAACAAGATTTCCGGATAGAGAATAAATATTCAGTGAAATACTTGTTTCAGATTGAACAGAAACTTTAATTTCAACATTAGCATTGAAGGGTGAAGGTTGTGCTGAGATCGATAGTTGTTGCTTTCCCCCTTTTTCTATAGATTCCTTATGGAACTCCTCCAAGGAGGGGAATTCATCCCAGGGAGATTTTACAGGCAATTTGGAAATAGAATCCAAATGAGCTAAATATGCTATCATATCGGAACTATCGGAAGGGTTTATATATGGAGCAATCGAATCCTCGATATGTGCTATTAATTCTAAATCATCCTCGCTGAATGTTAAGTTCATATATTCCTCAGGGATGGGAATAAATTCTTCTGTTTCGATTAGATTATCTTCAGATTCAAACGAGGACGCGCTTGGATATCCGCACTTATATTTTATTAAATCGAGGCTATATGGTATACAATCCTCTGGGGCATGTTCAGGAATTACATTCGGATATGTGTGATACGCCTTTTTTGTTTCGATCTTATATGTTGGTGAAGCCCATCCTCCTGAACCTCCACCAGCATCATTATTATAATATGTAGTATTTCCACTAATTATTCCATCCCAAATATCATCAGGTTGATTATCAGCGAATGGAATATACCCAATCATACCGTCTGGACATTCGAAAGTAACGCTTCCAAAGAATAAGCAATTGAGATTATTCATATCAAGGTATCTTTGCTCATATATTGGATATCCATTAATTATTGTATAGTGACTTCCACTAGAAGGATAATAAAGTAATATACTATATGTTCTAACAATATCACCGAGTGAACCAGTTAAAGGCGATGAAATATCCAATGGTTGCCATGAAGCTGTTATCCAATCCCAGTAATACGCGTTATTAATCCCGGGGAATAAAGAGGACAAAGTTGCAGATGGATCGCTGGGTTTAAACGGCATAGAAACATAACGCCATCCACTTCCGCTCAGATAATATCTATATTCTTTGGGCCTTCCATAATCATAAGACATATAAGCTATCATACCAATCCACTGCCACTCTGTATTAATTACTCTGAATTCCATTCGAAATCCCTGTCCGATATCTGTAAAGGAATCGAGAAATTCTGTAATATCGAAGCGATGAAATCTTAATAATCCACTATCAACGACTTCACAAGGCATTTCATATGCAATTCCGGTGCTTAAATCTCGGAGCAATGCAATATCGATTATATCATCCATAGATAACCAAATTGTAGCTCGAGAAATATTTTCATATATTGTAAAACCGGGAGAAAAAAACCAGATAATATCTTGATCATAAGGTTCAATTGTATCCCTTCCCGTTTCATTCCAACTAATCCATTCTCCATCTGTCATAGCCTGATTATATAGTTTTTCCCAAGGAGATGGTCTAACTGGTGGGGGGAACGAAGGGTTTTTAAATGCTTGATCCCAAATAGTAAGGGTGGGGGAGTGAGGAACGATAACGGCAGGATGTGAAGTTACTTCACCTTCGCGTTGGAATAGCCAATCCCCAACTCCAGTATATACTCTCACCGTCCCGTCTCCAATTGCTATACTTACCATTGCCACTATTATCCCAAATAAAACCATCCTTTTCATCGTATTACCTCCTGATATGAGTTTAATTTTTTCGGATTATGTAAAATTTGGAGGTGCTCGTTCCCAGCCCGTATGTATGTATGTATGTATGTAATTTCTCGCCACATTTCTCTTACCGCTAATTTTAATATAATGATTTTTTGGGGGTTTGTCAATGGTAAAATTTTTCACAATACGCGCAGATGTAAATAACTTATTACAATATAATGAGATATAAATATGAAGGAATTATCGACAAATGAAATAGTGCTTATCTTCCCGATGTAGGGAATATAAAAACACAAAATTTTCTATAAAATTCATTGCATTTCCCGAAGATTCGACTAAACTTATTTATACTATGGATAGAGATGAATTACTGCAAAGGATAACCGATGCTGGAGTAGTGGGTGCAGGTGGTGGTGGATTTCCAGCGGGAGTCAAACTGGCTGGCGAGTTTATCCACTATATCGCCAATGGTGCCGAATGCGAACCATTACTTCATAAGGATATCGAACTGATGAAGCATTATCCGGATGTTATCGCAAATACTATGAGAATTATTGGTGATACACTGGCTGTGGATAATATCTATTTTGCCGCTAAGGAAAAATATTCACAGGTGTGGGAAAGTATAAATCCTTCTCTTGAGAAAAATAACATTATACCAAAATATCTGGAGGACATTTTTCCTGCTGGGGATGAATTCGACCTGGTGGAAACAGTTCTGGGCAAAGTAATTCCGCCGGCGAATATTCCTTTGACTGTCCAAACTGCAGTCAATAATGTGGAAACGATTTATAATATCGGTCGGGCACTCGATGATATTCCAGTGACCCACAAATGGTTAACCGTAACCGGTGATGTAGTTCGTCCATTTACCGCTGTGGTGCCTATCGGAACTACCGCCGAATACCTGCTGGAACTCGCTCGACCAAAAATTAAAAATTATTGCATAATAGAAGGCGGACCAATGATGGGGAATCTTGTGCAGCCCGATGAACCAGTGAAAAAGACCACCTCGGGGTTCATCGTGGTAGCGCCCGAGCATCCTTTGATAACATATCGGAAGATGTCCATTCAGTATGCGTTGAGAATTGCTGCCTCGGTTTGTATGCAATGTCGAGCCTGCACCGATTTGTGCCCCAGATACCTGCTGGGACATCCATTAGAACCGCACCGAATAATGCGCGCATCTGCGATGCCACTTTCACTCCCGCTGAATGTGATGACCGCTGCGCTATTGTGCAGTGAATGCGGAGTGTGTGAACAATTCGCTTGCCCGATGGGATTATCTCCTCGAAAAATCAATGCAGAACTAAAGATAAATTTTGGGGAACAGGGAGTAAAATTCCAATGGAATGGCGATGAAATCGCACCTCGTGAGGAAAGAGAATTTCGTCGAATTCCATCACAAAGACTCGCAGAAAGATTGGGAATACTGGATTATATCAATATTCATCCTGAATTTATTCCAAGTATATCTGCACCGGAACGAGTGATAATTCGCTTAAAGCAGCATACTGGCGTGCCTGCCGAACCGATTGTAAAAATTGGAAATAAAGTAGAAATTGGGCAGGAAATCGCTCGAATCCCGAATGGCAAAGACAAATTGGGTGCAAATATCCATTCCTCCATAAATGGCACTATTACCTCCATTCAGCCAGATATAATAATCGAGAGCGGAGAGGAATAATTATTTATTCGCATCAATAAAGGTTGGTGTTAAATCCGACGATATTATTCTGTCTCTTTATTCAATACCATTGGTTGAAAACAGACGAATTACGGGCTGTCCAGATGGAGATATACGACCTGCTGTGGAAATTTATTCCCTCGATGAAAATGAAAGCATTATTTTTATGACAAAACATAAATTAATCACAGATGGACGCAGATAAACAAAGATGAAAAATCGTTATTATTTATCTGTGTGAATCTGCGGTTTCTCGGTTATTAGTTTTAATTGTTGGCTGTTAGACTATGCTCACAAATAATTATTGGTCTGTATCAAATAGCAAAACATCAAAAATTGCCCATTTTTAACTTGCAATTCATTGGATATTTATATATAATTTTTATATAAATATGAGGAAAGTAATATACATAATCCTAACAATAACTCTATCGGCGATAGTTTTGGTGGGACTGGGAATATCTATTTCGCCAGGGACATTCCTGCTTCAAAATGTGCCGGTAGGAAAAAAATACGATATTACATCCGAAACCGGTTATATAATAAGAATGGGAAAAGAAACAGGTTCTGCGACTTATGTATTGACACCGAGAAGACCATCTGATGATGGGACAAATGCCACCGGATTTTATGATTTTCCCGAGCCATCTTGGTTCCATCTGGAAAAAAATATACTAAACTTAAACGGGGATGAACCACCTAATACTGCGATGTGGGTAGAATTTCCCGATGACCCATCATTATATAATCGCCATTTTTTGCTGGGAGTCGATGTTACTCCTATTCCCGAAACCACTTCCGGAATGATTGCGGTAGGAGCATATTTACTTTATCGATTCGAGACCGAACCGAAAGCTGGGGTTAGTCCGAAATTACCGAAAGGTGAAATTGCTTTCGTGCCATCGGTGTTGAAATTTGACCAACTTGGGAATAAGGCTAATATCTCAAAGGACTTGAAAATATTTCGCGGGGAGACTAAAAATCTAAAACTGAAATTATATCGACTGGATCCGGAATCCGAAGTGGCAAGATATACTATACTTCTCAGTCCAGGTTTTCATCGCGCTCCCGAAGGAATAGTATATTTTCCTAACCAGGTGAACATTAACCAAGATAGTGGCAATTTATTTGTTCAAGTGGCATTCGATAATGGTTTGCCACACAAAAAATTGGAGGAAATAATTATTGCAGAATCGCCGGATGGGAAGAAGGCATTCCTGCGGGTTCATTTAATTGAAAAATAATAATCTAACAGGAGGAAAAAATGCGTAAGGGTATTATGATTTTACTAATCATTTTCGGCGTGTTATCCACTATGTGGGCACAAAGTGTGATTACAGCTTTCGATAGAGATACACTATTCTGTGCTGGATTGTCCGCTACCAGAGGTGGATTCGGTTTATCCGCAGTGGATAGTTATGTGGTAATAGACTCGACCATAATTAACTATTTTACTCGAGTTCTCACTTATGGCGGAGGGCTTTTTGGTGGTGGTGGAACCACAATCCCAGCATTCTTTCTGGATGGTAATATATATTCTGCTAATCCATACCCACCCACTGGAGTGGATACCGTTTCTCCACAAAATACGGAGTATTCAGAAATAGAAAATATCCTGATAGCCGATTGGTGGTTGGCTGATTCGACTGTCCAATTTACTCAAACTATTTATCCGTTCTCGGTGGATAGTCAGGGCGCTGCCATAATCCGATATAGTATCATCAACCACGATACTGTCTCACATCAGGTGGGAGCAATGTTGTTTCTGGATACTAATATAGATGGTGTGGACGATGCGCCATTTGTGTATCCAGGAATCGAGGTCGAATCTACTCTGGTTATGGATGAAGAAGATATACCGCCATATTTTCAGGTGTATGAAATCGGACCTTGGGTTCCGGATGATTCTCAAACTGTAGCTCGAATAATTCTGGATGGTCTTCCTAATATTAAACCACAGCGTCTGGCGATATGCGACCAGCGAACTGGATTGGGAACTGTAGCCTGGGACTTAGATGTTTTACCCGCAGAACCTATATCAGATGGAATGATTATTATTCAATGGGGACCGGAAAATATCGAACCGGGTGAAGGTATAACTTATGCTACTACTTATGGACTGGCACCCGAAGGTGAATTTATCGGTGGTCCACTGGGGGGAAGAGTCGAGATGCCATACTCTACAAGAATATTCCATTGCGAACTTATTCCCAATCCATTCTCAGCCAGTGTCCTTTTCAGGAATAATACCGATAGCACTATGTATAATATTTACACCAAACTGGAGACACATCATACGGGAGTTAGTATCGACCCGGACACTATGATGTTCCTTGCTGATAGTATGTTATCTTCAGAAATTGTTCCAATAAATTGGACAGTTTCACTGGATAGTTTGCCGGTGACCGATACCTCGTTAGTATGCACTCTATGGGCATGGGCAGAAACAGTTATCACCGACGGAGTCCTGGACACTATCCACACAATAATTCCTCGAGAAATTACCGTGCCTGGTGCTACTTATCAGGGTCCCACTGCAGAAATAATTTATCCACTCGACAATACATTTACATCCAATGTATTTCAACCACTATGCATTTATCTGACCGATGATGACACCACAGTAGCCGAACTTTCTATTCGATTGGGATTTATCGACCCTACCACTGGGGAGCCTTTACCATGGGAAATTCGTCCAGGATTAGGCGGATGCACATACGAAAATGACACTCTATATTTCCCGCACGAAGTGTATCGTTCGGATGGAGAACGAGTGATATATTATCTTCGTCCCACTTACGATATGCGAGGTTGCCCATTGGACCCAACTGTCAGCGCTCGGTATGTAGTGGACCTATCCCCACCGGAATTGGGATATTCATACTGGTATCCACCAGATGATTCTGTTATGGAGGATTCTCTGCTGATTGCCTGGATAAATGTAATCGACAGGATAAATCGGATAGATACTCTCTCCCTTTCGGTGACTATCGAGGAGGACGAAAGCACTCACACACATTGGTTTACAGATACTACTCGTGACTATTACGATTCATTGCTCAGTTACGATTTCGATACATCGTTTTTGTATATCGACCCGCTATCTGAGGGCTGGCGATTCCCCGATGGACCGGTTACTATTACTCTGGATTCGGTATGCGATTTGCCCGACTATGGCGATCCCAATTGCGCCACATTTACTCCACAATCATGGAGTTTTATCGTCAATGCTCATGGACCACGAGCATATCCAAGAACTCCAGATGATGGCTGGTTCGTTTCAATTCTATCGCCAGATATCACATTCTATCTATACGATGGTAATGGTATCGACCCAACATCGGTCTTATACGAAGTCGATGGGGATACATTCCCTGCTCCCGAGGACTATGACTGGCACGATTCTATTATTGTGCATACACCGGATGTATCATGGGATGATGGATACGAAGTGGAAGTGGAAGTATTGAGTGCTATCGATTCTTTCGGGAAAATTCTGGACACTACTTCTAATTATTTCTGGTCGTTTACAATAGATACATCCATTCCTACTGGGGAGATGATTGTCCCTGCCGAGGGAGAAACAATTTCTACTCCTGCGCCTATGGTGAAATTGTATCTTCACGATGAATACGCTGGTGTCGCCGATACATCGATTGTTCTCACTATCGATGGAGTAGAATGGACCGTGGATGGCTCTACATTGATATATGATGCAGTGGGTGAGACATTGACCTGGGATGGCGCCGCAGTCGGGGCATCCCTGGCGGGTTCTGTCGAGGTTTGTGTATATTGTTTCGACAAAATCAATATGGGTGAGCCTAATGAGATGAATTATTGTTCCTGGTTCTATGTAAATCGTGAATCGCCATTGGTGATTTTCGACCCCGATTTCTATAGTATTTGCACCGATGATGCGCCATTGAGTGTAATCATATCCGATGAGGATGGTGTAGAGGGTTCATCTATCGCAATTACTATCGGTGATGATACTCTCGACCTGGACGAACCAGAACTTAGCTACGATGGTGGTTCGGAAATTTTAACCTTTACCCCCACTAGTTCATACTGGGGGATGGATGGAGATTCAGTCGAATTCTGTGTAATCTCCGCAGCAGATATTTATTGGAATAGTATTTCCTCACCGGTGTGCAGAACATTCATAGTGGATCTTTACCCGCCAGAGGTCGGTCCGATAGATATTATCGCATATACTCACAGCGATTACCCCGGAATCCTGGACTCCACAGATTTCTGGTTTTATTATACCAATGAGGTAGGAACAATCGATTCTGCCAGCGTAACTGTGGAAATCTATCTGGATGATGTTCTCGAAGGCAGTTTCAATCTATTGGATTATCCTGAAATATTATGGATAGAGGGCGATAGTGTAGTGATATTCGCTCCCGGTGCAGAATTTACTTTCGAGGAGGATAACACTTACACAATTTGTCTTACTCTCGAGGACCAATGTTATGCTGGCTATCACGAAGAGACCACTACCTGCACACTTTACTATGCCACCGAAATTCAGGACAAGCCGATAACTCCCCATAGAACAACAATTCTGCCAAATTATCCCGACCCATTCAATGCCAGCACTATTATTCCAGTGCATCTGGGTAAAATGAGCTATGCCGAATTGCAAATTTTCGATGTTCAGGGCAGACTAATAAAGACATTGTGGAATGATGTTCTTCCACAGGGAATTACCAATTTCCGATGGGATGGCACAAATTCTGATGGAAAAATAATGTCCAGTGGAGTCTATTTCGTAAGATTGCGAACACCCACTGCTACTATGATAACACGAATGAGCCTGATAAAATAACACGGCGGAAAGATTAGTTCTCCAAAGCCGAAGATTCGTTCGGAAAAGTGGATGATTTGTTCGAAAAACCCGAGTGTTGTTGCGTGGCAAAGAGTTAGGGGGATGCATAGATTTTGTGCAATTAGAGAGAAATATCATCGTTTGAAAACTTTCAGGAAACAATCGTTTAGAGCATTCTTTATTTCTGAAGTGTCTTTTCCTTTTAGTTCTAAAGAACGAAATTGGTCATAAAGTGCAAGGATTTCCGTTTCCAAATCTGGAGTAATCTTTTGAAAATCAACAACAAGAGCATCATTCAAATCATTCGGTTCAAATTTTCTAAGTCCATCGCCATATTCTCGCCTGCTATCATCAAATATTTCTGCAGCTACATCAGTAATCAGATATGCCATAAGAAGCTCCAATTTTAAAAACAGTGATACCCTGGGATAGACACAGTGAAAAGATGTTAGATTATACACATTCGCTTCATTTCTCACGAAACGCAAACCAGAACGATTGAATACAATCGCGAGAATCGGCGCGGGTGGACGATTTTCCAATGAATACCAAGGTGTTCTATGACTTGTGAGATATTTTCTGTCAATGCCTTGTTTTTCACCCATTTGAATATACTTTCTCAAATTTGTATCATTCATATCTTTCGCGTCCAAAAGATATATGGGCTTGTCAGCTTTTCGTAACCTTTCAAAATCATCTGACCCAAAAAAGTGCTTTCTTGCATATTGGGCTTTGGAAAGACAGGGCAAAAGAAAATCCTTAGAAATACCGTGCTTTCTCCGTTTGCTTTCAGAAAAAAGGAAATATTTGTTTGCACCTGTGGCAATTCCCCTTGAAACTCTTGCGAAACTAGAGAATGGAACAAGGTTTTTATATTTACTTCCATTGAGTTCCTGGTAATAAACTCGCCACTTCTGGGCTTCATCCAGTTCTCTTATTTTGATGACTTTACCTTTCTTTCTCATTAGCGGGTAGGAAAGCATGTAACTGTGAATCAGATTAAGTTCGTCAATGTCTTTTATATTTATGAATTCCACCTCATGGTTATAGTCGTCTTTGGCAAATAGCAAAATACATGAGGTGGTCGTTGCATTATCAAAAACCATAGAATTAAAATCAATAATAATGATAAATCTTAGCATCCCACTTTCTTTGATGAGACGCTTTATCTTTTTTCCATAGTTGGAGTTGAGAAATTCTGATGGAACTATAAAAGCAACTCTACCATGCGTTTTTACCTGCTTGAGAGCTTTCAGAAGGAACAATGTGTAGATATTTGTGAAACCGGACAGTTTAGTATTCATCTTTTCGCTAAACAATTCTAACAATTCCTTTTGGTTTCCATAGTTATGGAATTTTAAGTAGGGCGGATTGCAAATAATTCCATCGTATTGTTTATCCCAATCTGAAATTAGATAGTCCTCATTCATTAGTTGAATATTTATTTCATTAACTCCTATAAGTAATTTCTTTGCTTCCTCAATTATTTTGTCACACACATCGCAGCCAATGAACTTGTAGGAATGAGCATCTTCGGGATGACTTTTTAGAATTGACCTAAAAAAGATACCCAAGCCGACTGCTGGGTCCAAAATCGTCTTTCCGCTTTTATTATTGATGACCCATGGAGACATAAAATCGGCAACATGAATTGGTGTGAAGAATTGCCCCATTTTCTTGCGATATTCGTATGGGGTTCTGCGGATGTATTTATCCTCGCATTCTGTGCTGACTATTTGTTCGTATTCGGTCATCGCTCTTTTCTCCTACGACGCCCCAATCATTGATAGAAAGGCGTCTACATCAAGATATGCATTCCCTTCTTCGAATGTAATATAAAATAGCAATCTGCCTCTTTCGAATTCTTTACATATGCTCTTGTGCTTAGGCATATCAATTTTCTCTGCCAAAAGAGAACCTTCTCCAACATCTAAATAGATTGTAGATTTGAATTGATTCTTCGAGTTCCTCTCAATGGTAAATCTTTCTCCTTTCTTCGTCTCATCAGAAATTATTTCCAAGATATTCTTGAAAGATATTGCGTATGACTTATCGAAGAATACCTGGACATAGTAATGGGGAACTCCATAAGTTTGAATCCAAGTATTTATAACAAAGATATCCTCAACCTTTGGCGTAAAACTCAAATAATCCCGCTTTTTCAATTTTCCTATCCCAGCTTTCATGCTTGAAATGGTATCCCTGTGCACTTCTACTTTCTTGGTAAATCTTGGCACATTGAATAATGTCTCTAAATCATCAGGATTAACGCTATCAAGCCACTGTTGCCATCTATCAGGCAGGTTTTCATAATCTGACTTCAAAGTTTCCAAACAGGTTTTTATGTTGCCAATAATTTCCATTCTTCGTGTATTTGAGTATTCATTGTATTTCTCCACAAGAAAAGAGCTCGACCGTATCTCAAGTCCGGCAATAGCTTTAGGAACAATATTTGTTAATGTTTCAATATCATACCGGCTAATATCATATTCATTAAATTCGCCAAAATCTTCTTTTCGGAAAATCAGAAGGTCAGGTCTTTTACCGATTTCAGTGAGTTCTTTTCGATATGCCTCATAGAATTCAGAGAATCCCGGTTCGCCAGCTACAATCTTTTCTGACCTCCCATACCTGACCGCGACAATACCGTTTTCAATTTCTTTTATTGCCCTGAAGATAACATCTTCTGCCCAATCGCCCTGTTCTCTGTGTGTTATGAAATCAGAAAACGCTTGAGTGGGTTCGCCACCTCTTTCTATTTGCTGAGGTAGGATTATCGTATTTTCTGGTATGCTGGTTATCAAATCCCTAATCTCTTTTTTATATTCTTCACTCATCTATTTCTCCTTTGGGTTGTCGGTGTGGGAGAGGGGATTCATATTTCAATACCTAATTTATTTAATTTTAATTTCATTTTGCTATCGAACTTTTTATCGTTTATTGTAGCTTCGTATTTCTTTGCATCTGTTACAAACATATTCATAAGATACGAATTTAGTAATTTTTGGTCTTTATGTCCAAGCTCTTTTCTTATCAAACGAACTGGGTATATATAAGATAGATAAACCTGCAATACTATTCTTTCTTCTTTATCCAAATCCTTTTCTATTTGCCCAAGCTTCTGAAATGCTTCGTAAAGCTTTAGAAATTCTTCCCCACCCCAAATGCTAAGCTGCTTTCTATATTGGAGCATAGCCTCTCTTAGTTTTTCATTATTCATATCGAGACTTTCTCCACTTAACACCGGATTCTGAACTTCAAATAACCAATCAAGATATGCCTCATAAAAACTTCTTTTGTTTTCCCATAATTTTTGTTTCCTAAATGCATGGAATGCACGCCATGCACCAATAGAACCAAGTATTAATGCACTGACAATAGGTATCGTAAATGCATTTACAATTAGTTCTGGCTTATTCCATACAAATTTTATAGATACATAAAGAACAATAAGAAGTGCAGCAAATATAGCACAAACTGTTAGTGTGGCAATCGCCATCATTATTGCACCGAAAATCGTAATAACAACATTGAACGCTTTGTTTTCTGTAATATCTGCTTTGCTCATTTAGAAATTCCTATTTTCAATATACTCACACTACCTCCACCATCTGCAAATCCAAATACCCTCCATATCCTGCGCTGTTTTTCACTCCCAATCGTAATATGCATTTGTATCATTTGCGAAGCGGTTTTTTTGGTTCTCTTTTTATAAAGAAAAAATTGCGGTAAGAAGAAGTCAAGAACAAAATTGAACAGGGACAAAATGTTCAGGTGCCCATACCTCCACAGCCTCAATAATATGACAACCTAAAAATATTTTGCGAATATCGGACAAATTTTGATTTAAAAATGGACTCTTTACCAAGATGGTATCCACCCTGAGATGGAATTATTGAGTTGGTTTGGAGATTGGTTTGTGGTGAAAATTTGCAATTTGTTGGGTGAAAATAATATGCCAGCTCCCGCGGCGGGAGCTGGCTTTTCGGCGTTTTTGGGGTTAGATTTTGTTTGTAAAAAACAACAAACCCAAGGAGAACACCGATGATAAACTACTATCCCACAGTTATAAAATCCACTAATAAGATACAGATTAGATTGCAAATGGTCAAGCACGCAA
>QNEG01000013.1 GCA_003645115.1 bacterium
AGCCTGTGGTTCAGACAATTCGCCATTGGGGATATTTTTTTAAATTTCATTGCAGTTCGATTTATCGAATCGGCATAAATAACGCAAAAAACCTCATCTATTGCGTGTTCATCAGAGTATATAGCTAAAATATTTTTGCGCTGAAGAATACGAAAAATTCTCGTGATGGTGCCACTTTGCCCTTTATATTGCCCAGTATATCGAAGAAATTGAATGTGACATATCCAGAGCGGCTAAAATACATACACAGTGCGGCGGAAAGATAACCATAACCATTTCCGTATGGTTCTTTCCAGTCTCCGGGGGCGAGGTCGTATTCTAATTTAAATCCCAGTGCGTCCTTAATATCCTTATCCATTCCCACATAGAATGAAAATCCTTGGGAGAAATTTTGTTCGAAAGAATAGTTTATGCCCGAATGAATACCCAGATTACCAGCCAGAAATCGCCAGTTCTTGCTCGCCACTACATAAACTCCTCGAGATTTATGCTCGAACCTTTGGCTGTCCTCGATATACTCGCCGAAACCGATAGTTTCTACGCCGATAGCTACAGCGGGAGTGTTTATTCCCTCGTGCATCATGCGAAATTTAATTCCCAAGCCGGGGGATTTATCCAATGTCACGGAACCTCTGCCCACCAGTTTCATAGCGCCGTATGCAGTGCTCACTTGCAATCTATCCCATAATCCCAATGATAATGCAACTCGTAAACCATCCTCGGGGAATGCCGATGCGAACATCAGCAAATTGCCGTGGTCGGTAATCCCAGCGGTAGGACAATGGACTATTCGTTGCGGTTGAATTGCACCGGCTATGATAATCATACCGATACAGAATAATATAATCTTTCTCATAATTCCTCCATAGTATTATAGATAGTTTATAAAAAACTTGCCAGCGATTGTCAATAATTTTGGGCTGGATTTGACTATTTCCCATACCACAGCTGGGATATCCAATCCATACCAAGTCTTGTTTGCCAATTTCTTTTCCAGCAATTCGGCGATTTTATCCAATTCATCATCGGTCAAATTTATTACACCTTTTCGCAATTTTGCGTAAATATCTAACCATTTCCCGGTGGCACTTTTCCAATTGGTTTCATACTCTCGCAATATTTTTTCGTTGTTGGAATAGAAAAATTTGGCGATAGATTCAGCGGCGAGTTTTCCTGAAAGTAATGCGCAATCCAGTCCTCCGCCGGATATCGCATTTGGCAATCTCGCAGAATCTCCCACCAACAATAAATTCGCTTTGCCCAAAGGTGATAATCGAAATGTAGCGGGAACTATACCGTCTCTTCGTTGTATAACCGAGAAATCATTCAGCCGATTGTGTAAAAATTTATCTAAATAATGTTTGGCATTGCCATCTTCTGCCATCGATGGTATTATTCCCAGTCCAACATTGGCTCGATTTCCTCCTTTGGGGAATACCCAGGCATATCCACCTGGAGCGACATTTTTTCCCCACCAGAATTCTGTTATCGGTTCATCGGTGATTTCATCGCTTTTTAGCAGGACTTGAGCACAACTATGATAATCTCCCATTTTCAGTGAAATTCCCGGATATGCCCATCGAGTGGAAATTCCGCCAACTCCATCCGCACCGATGAAATATTTTCCGGTCAGTTCGATTATGTTAGTATTTTTTTGCGCCAATACGCTGGATACCAAATTTTCTCCACAAATTTTTCTAACCGTAGTTTGTCCAAATATTTTCACTCCCTGGTTAGCCAGAATTTCTGCCAGTCCAGTTTCCATAGCTGGTCTGTCCAGTATGTATCCTGCTTCGGGATGATTCACCAATATCATTTTCCCACCGGGAGCGAATAATTTTATTTTCTGGATAGTGGAACTAATCCAGTTCGGTTGCGGATGGATAACTCGGTTTAATCCAATAGTGCTGATTCCCTCGGCGCAGGCAACCGGATAACCGAATCGTTCTCTTCGTTCCAAAATAGCCACAGAAAATCCAGCTTTGCTGGCATAATATCCCGCCGATAATCCGGCTGGTCCTCCACCCAGTATTACTATATCGAAATGCAATCTCTCCTGCGGAGTATTATCTTTTATGAAAGCGCTAATATCCTCGTCGATAATAGAATTATCGGTATGATAAATTGCACCTCGTGGACAGGCTAATTCACATTCTGCGCAATCGGTGCAATGTTCTGGGATTATCACTGCCGAACGGCTATCCTGGACGATAGCACCACTGGGACAAATTTGGATACATCCCCAGCAGGAAACGCAAAGATTGTTATCGATTGCATAACTCATAGCACTTATTTAAATCCTTTCCAGATATATAATATCCCGATAATGATAAACAAAGCACCGGCGATAATTTGAACAGTTTTCTGTGGGATAAATTTACCCAGAGCGAAACCAGCTGCAGCGCCCATCGCGGTGATACTGACCAATGCCAGCGACGCCGACAGGAACACCATTTTGGGATTCACTGTGGATGCGAATCCCAGCACAGCCAATTGTGTCTTATCGCCCAGCTCTGCGATAAATACTGCTATAAATATTTTTATGAATTCTTTCCACATTTTCTTCCTTTCTGTTTATACATTTCATAATCTGCCTTATGAATCAATGTGCTTTCGGTATCATTCTCATCGGGAACTGCAATACCATAGGATATAGATAAATTAGTTTTGGATTGAAAATGGTTTGCTATCTGTCGAATGATATATTCCAGACTTTCCAACTTTTTTCTGGACACGATAATAAATTCATCACCGCCGAAACGAGCGATAAAATCCTGGTCGTTCAAATGACTTTTGGTAATATTCACCAACTCGATTAGTGCCTTATTCCCTTCGATATGTCCATATTTATCGTTGAATGGTTTAAAATTATCTATATCCATAAATACAATAGCGAATTTTTCATCGCTTTCCATCAATTGTCGCATTCTATCGAAAAGTGCGATATGGTTCAATGCGCCAGTGAGAGGGTCGGTGATAGACAGGATGAACAGTTTATTATTGATTTCGCGTTGTTTTTCCCATAGGAATATTCCCAATCCCAACAATAGTAAGAATGGAAGGAAAAAGCGCGCCAAATCCCAGTATGTTTGGAAATTAAGTTGTAGTGCATTTTCCAGCAGGAATGCTCCCATAGTAATCAATGTAGCAAATATGATAAAGAAACCGAAGTGAGGTGCGCCGGGTGGTTTTAATTTCGTTTTTTTCATATAATATCAACCTATCGGGATTATCATATCGGTCAATTTTTTGGGCAACTCGGCGCTCATTATTCGCACTCCACTTTCTTCGACCACTACATCGTCCTCGATTCTGACTCCGCCCCAATCGGGTATATATATTCCCGGTTCGACAGTAACTACAGAATTTTTCGGAAGTGGTTCCTCGTTGCGAGAATTAACTCCGGGAGTATCGTGGACTTGCAATCCGATACCGTGCCCTAATCCGTGACCGAAATATTCTCCATATCCCTCTTTTTGGATATATTTTCGAGCGATTTCATCGATTTCTTTGCCGGTCATTCCAGCTTTCATATTATCGATTGCTTTCTGTTGAGCCTGAAGCACAATATTATAAATCTTTTCGAATTTTTCATCGGGACTGCCGATAAAAAATGTTCGTGTCAAATCCGAAGTGTATCCATCATAAGTGGCGCCGAAATCGACAGTGACCATTTCACCTGACTGGATAGTTTTCTCGGATGCCACACCGTGAGGCAATGATGCACGCCATCCCGATGCCACTATTATATCGAACGGAGATTTCTCACTACCTTTTCTGTTCAATCTATATTCCAGTTCGGCGGAAAATTCTCGCTCGGTAATTCCCGGTCGAAGTATCGGCAATGTTTCCACTAATGCCTCGATTGCCATATCTACTGCCTGCTGGAGTTTATTTATTTCGTTGGAATCCTTAATCGAGCGCAGTTTCGCCAATGGATTGGTTATCGAAATCCAGTTCACATTCAGAAATCTCGCTATTAGACGACGATACAATGAATAGTGAAGAACATTCCCATCGAAACCCGCCACTTTTTTCCCCTTCAACAATTCTAATTCATCCATAATATCGAAATACGACTTTTCACTCGATGTGATATGGATTTCTGCCAAATCGCCAATTTGTTTTTTTGCTTGAGTTTCATAGCGGAAATCGGTCATAAATATAACCCTTTCCATATCTACCCATAGCATTCCAGCGGAACCGGTGAAACCGACCAAATATCTGATATCGGTATTGGAATTCACCAGAAAGCCATCCAATCTTTCAGTATCGATAATCTCCCTGAATTTTTCCACTCTGGACATCATTACCTCCAATCGAATTAATTTTTTATGGTGTGCATTTTCGGTTTCTGCCCGATTTTTGTCTAAACTACAAATCCACTTATTTCAAATATATCATTGGATTTTGGGTTGTCAATTCGTTTGAACATCAAATATGAAATTCCACCATAATTTTGTAGAATGATTTGGCAGATTTGAATGATTAACAGGTTTGAGCGGTTTCCACATAGTCAGACCACCGGATTAAATCCATTAAATCCCGACTGACATTTTCTAAATCTTTTCCCCACCGGTCGGGATGACCGATATTAAAATCGCAGCGGGCAGTGATGGTGAGATTCCCTCACCTTCGGTCTCTCTCCCAGCGAGAGAGGGATGACCGGTATCTGAAATCTACAGGAAAACATAAACTTCTTATCCCTTGGAAATCCCCCATTGGTCGTGTGTTGAAATAAACAACCTAAACCACGGAAGAACATAAACGGAATAATTTTTTTAAATCCGTCTTTTTGGAGAAAAGGAATATTAGTAAATCTACATCTCAAAAAAATTTATCCTTGACAAATCGGAAAAAAACTTTATTATTCTATTGCGGGGTGGAGCAGTCAGGTAGCTCGCCGGGCTCATAACCCGGAGGTCGAAGGTTCAAATCCTTCCCCCGCCATATTTTATTTTTCTTATTCCATTTAAAATCACGAAATACATTATTTCCACTATAGATATGATTTAATCCCCCACCATATTTATTTTTCACACCCATTCTCGGAAGGACTCCACAATTTTTAAAAAACCGTTGATTTAGAAAACTGATTGTGTTAATTGGAATTAGAACTTATAAACAGTGAATATATACAGTTTAAAAATTGCGGAACAAATGGAAATTGTCATAGAAAAGAAATATTTCGACGACAGTTGGAATTTCGAGAATGCGAATACTAAAAGATTGACCCATTGTTTCCATAGCTATCCCGCTATGATGATACCTCAAGTTGCAGCAAGAATAATCGAAACATATGGGAAAAATGCAAAACTATTGTTTGACCCTTATTGTGGAACTGGAACTTCTTTAGTGGAGGCGAATATCCGGAATATCGATGCTGTGGGGACAGATTTAAATCCATTAGCACGACTAATTGCGAAAGCAAAAACTACGCCAATAGAAATAAAGAAATTGAATATATTTCTAAAGGAATTTAATGATTTTATTTTTTCCTTACAATTCAGTGGAAAGAAAGACTACTCCGTTATTCTACCCAAGTTTCATAACATCGATTATTGGTTTACGAAAGATGTTCAAATTAAACTGACCATCTTGAAAGAATATATTGATAATATCGAGGATGAATCCATAAAGAGATTTTTCTATGTTGCATTCAGTGAAACCGTTAGAGATAGCTCCTTGACAAGAAATGGAGAATTTAAATTATATAGAATTTCCGAAAAAAAACTAAACAACTTCACCCCAGATGTATATGGAATTATGGTAAACAAACTCATTAGAAATAAAACTGGATTAATGGAATTCGTCCAAGAGAAAAAGAATAATTCATCTACTCATATTCATTCTTTTAATACAGTTTTTGGGATTCCTGAAAATATTGTTTCAAAAGATTCTGTAGATATAATTTTAACATCGCCACCATACGGGGATTCACGAACGACTGTGGCATATGGTCAGTTCTCAAGATTAGCTAACCAATGGTTGGGGTTCTCTGAAGCTTCAAAAATAGATAACAAACTAATGGGCGGGAAAAGAAATATTACTATTAAAAAATTTGGAATATCCATCCTCGATGATATCATAGAGAAAATAGAGCATAAAGATAAAAATAGAGCAAAAGATGTTTATTCGTTTTATTATGACTATCTATCTTCTATAAACAATATCTCCAAGGTAGTTAAAAAAAGTGGGTATGCTTGTTTTGTGGTTGGAAATCGTCGTGTTAAAGGTTTTACTTTACCAACAGATGAAATCACAGTGGAAATTTTTAGAAAGAATGGTTTCGAACATATAGAAACTATCATTAGAAAAATACCAAATAAGAGAATGCCTTTAAAGAATAGTCCCACAAATAAAGTGGGAGAAAAAGATACCACAATGAATTACGAATATATTGTAGTAATGCAAAAAATTTAAGGGAAAAACTTATGAATCTAAACGAATTGCGAAAAAAACTCCAAGAAATAAAAAATATGGGGTATGTTCAATCTCGCAGGAAAGGAAATACTGGAATCGGTTACACATTTGAATCATTACTCGGTTTGGAGGAAACCAATATTCCAATTCCCGATATAGGTGGTAGAGTGGAAATTAAAACCACTCGAAAAGATAGTTCATCATTAGTAACACTTTTTACATTCAATAGAGGTGTTTGGTTAAAAAAACAAAAAGAAATAATCGAGCAATTTGGATACTATGATGCAAAGGGTAGAAAAGCATTAAAATCGACACTATTTTTCAATAGACCAAATTCTTTGGGATTGGTTTTAGAAATCGACAAAAACAAGAATGTAATAAGACTCTATTCTTCTAATAATGAACTATTAGCCGAATGGGATGTATATGTTATTGTGGGAATTTTCTCCTCGAAATTGAGTCGATTATTATTCGTTCTCGCCGATAGACGAATCAATAAAAAAGTAGAGGAATTCCATTTTAACGAGGCGTATCTTTTGACAGAACCCAATCCCAGAAATTTTTTAGATTCTTTCAAGAATTCACTTATCGGGACCGATTTGAGAATGCATTTGGAAGATGATGACTCGGTCAGAAACAGGGGAACTGCATTTAGGATAAAGGAAAAAGATATGATAAAACTTTATGCTAATAAACAGAAATTAATTTAATTCGCTCCAATTAGAATTCTCATTTCCCCACACAAAACCGGCTGAATATCTCATCGTATATATCTTTTTCCTGCTCCAGGAAAATTTTTCCCAGGGCGGTATCGGCATTTTCGATAGATATTTGGGTCACATCCCAGTAATTATTAGTCATTGCATCCAGCGCCTGCTCGATTTCGGCAATAGTGTCCTTAAGCAATGATTCCACTCGAACAGAAATCACCATAGCCTCATTGGGAATCTGTTCGAATAATTCCTCCACTCGTTTCAGCAATTTATCCATTCCCTGTGTGGTTAATGCGGAAATTTTAATACTATGGGGAAATTTCTCTATGGTTTCTTCACAGATACCCAAATCGATTTTATTTAAAATCACTATAGAATTGGAGGGAATATCCGTGTTCTGGGGTGGTTTTGATGCATCGACTACCCAAAGTAATATATCCGCAGAATCCAGGACATTTCTTGCTCGCTTGATTCCCTCTATTTCCACAGGATGTTGGCTATGGCGCAATCCGGCAGTATCCAATATTTTCACTGGGACACCTGAGATTTCCACAGTTGCCTCGATTATATCGGTGGTAGTTCCTGGATGAGGAGTAACTATAGCGCGCTCTGCTCCGATAATTCTGTTAAATAGCGTCGATTTCCCCACATTGGACTCGCCGGCGACAACTATTTGCATACCCTCGGTAAGTATTTTTGAATCTCTAACTCGATAAAAGAATTCTGATAGAGATTTTTTGGTCTGGATTAACTTTTTAGACCATTTTTTCTGTTGCATTTTCGGGACTTCATCCTCAGGGAATTCCAGCATAGCAGAAATCTCCACCAGTATATTCCATATATCCTGTTTAGCCTGTTTAATCTGCGGATGCATTTGGATAGACCTTTTGACCGCCGACAGTGCGCGTTCCGTTCTTGCCTCCACAGTGGCGCGAACCGATTCTGCCTCCATTAAATCCATTTTGCCGTTCAATAATGCTCGAAGTGTGAACTCACCGGGCAAAGCCAACCGCATTCCCGATTTAATACACTCTTTTAATATCAAATCCACCAGCACAGGATTGCCGTGGACGGACAATTCCACCATATCCTCACCGGTATAACTATTGGGCGCATAATATACAGTTATCATTCCCTTGTCAGTTATATCTCCGATACGAATAATTATCATTACAGTCTTATTGGGTTCTAATTCCTCGATATTTTTGTTAGGATAAATTGCCGACTGAAAAATGGAGACGATATTTTTCCCCGAGCCTCTAACCATAGCGATAGCAGAACGACCTCGTGGAGTAGCACAGGCGACTATCGGCGAACCTGAAGCGCACATCGCAAAATTTTCTGCGGTCTCCCTTGTCATCTGATATAGATTAGTTTCTTATAAACCACGCCATCGGGAATATAGCCACAAATAAAATATATCCCACTGGGGATATTCCCAGGATTATAAGTAATAGTTCCCGTTTCGGTATTAATTGTGGATATCATTCTTCCGTTCAAATCGATAATCTGAAACTTATTCGCAGTGGGGCAGGAAATCACACAAATTGAATTGAATGGATTAGGGTTTATAGAAATAGTCGGTTTATCTGAAATATTAGTATTTTGTATGGATTTAATTTTAGCGATAGAATCGGCGATTGCTGCGAAACTATCTGGGTCTGGTGCACCGGCGAGGAAAAATGACAGTGTTTCTGTTTCCGCTGAAGCCAGGTTTGGTATGGAAAACAATACACCGATTCCCACATCGCCATATAGGCTATCCACCCAGACTGGACAGATAGTATCGCCCGAACCTGCGGTGTCTGAACAATATTCACTGCCGAACCAGAACTCGCCCTGGATAAGCGATAGTAGTGAATCTGTATCGACACCATAATGGAACCAATCGAGAGTATTTTCCAGTTGGTGTATCATTCCGCCTGCCAGCCATATAAAACCGACACATTGTTCATCTTCTGACGATGCCATCTGACAGGCGCTAACTTTTTCGGGGAAACCTATGGCTATATCATCGTCGAAATACACATCTGGCACATCGCCATCGAAATGAAAAACTCCAACACCATCCATCAGATTATCCTCACCAGTATTGGTTAATATCCACATCACCTCGATATAAGGTTCGTAATTGTAATTCGAATTTACTATTTGGTCTATCTGCAATCTGAAATCGGAAGTAGCAAATGCACACCTGGATTCCGCACTGGAAATTATGGTATCCACTTCATAAGTGGTGTCATATTCTGCGGTATCGGTGCTGTCGATTATCATTGTAGTATCGAACAGTGTATCCTCGAAAAGCTGAAGTGTGGAAACAGTATGGAAACTGATATCAGCCAATTCGCCCTCGTCGTTGGCTCTGCCGTGATAAATAACGCTATTATCATTCAATGAGAAATTAAGCGCCAGAAATGCTCGCCAAAGAACATCACTGCTATCCAATGGTTGATATATAAATTCCACGAAACCCAATGGATATACATCATCAACTCGCAGTTGAACTTTCCCGGTGCGGTGAAGATATCTGGTTCCCCAGAGCAAACTTGCCAACAATAATGTTATTGTAATTATTTCTTTTTTCATTTTATCATTGATTGGAAAATAAAAATTTCCACCAAAACCGCAAGTCGGATTTTTTGTGAACAATATAGAGCAATAATTTTCATATCGCCACAATATTATCTAAATAGTAAAGGCTATCCCGATTAGTGGGGGTAATTTTCATTCTCATTCGGACACCGAACGAGGTGACACTTGCATACCGCCTTAACACTGTCATTGTGAGTGTTTTCGGGACAAACTCCCTATCCTACTATTTAAATTTTTAGTGTTGAAAAATTATTAGATAGTTTGCCCATCTATGTATGATATAATTTGATTACTCGCACCTAAAAATCATCGGTTCATAACGATGGGCGATATGCAAATCAACCAGAAATGGAATAATCGGTCTGATTCTTCCGAATGCAAGCTCGGGACGATTATTATTTTCCGATAGATGTCCTAAAATCACCGTTTGCAATTTGTGATGATAGAATCGTTGGACAAAATCGACACATTGAATATTTGACAGATGCCCGTATTTGCCCGCAATTCGAGTCTTTAGTGTAGATGGATATGTTGATTCTTTCAGCAATCGGGGTTCATAATTGGATTCGATAAGAATAATATTCGCTCCACGAACGGAATGGATAACATTTTCACAGGGATTTCCGATATCGGTTATCAATGCGATTTTTTTACCGGATATGTGTTCGGTTAGAAATGAAACCGGTTGAGCAGAATCGTGTGGAGTGGGTATGAATCGAACGGCGAATTTCCCGATTGAAATTTCACTGCCCGGAGAAACAGGAAATATCTCGCTATCTCTTATATGGTGTAATATCGCGCCGAGTGTCCCCGCAGTAGAATAGACAGTCGGGTTTAATGTGCGAGTTATCACATTTAGGTTCTTTATGTGGTCTGTGTGCTCGTGAGAAATCAGCAAATTCGATGGCAGCGGGATATTGTGTTCATTGGCGACCTGTAAAATCAATTTCTTTGGTATTCCGGCATCGAATAGAATCGAATCCACTCCATCACTGATTATATAACCATTGCCAGAACTTCCACTGCGAAGTGAAATGAAAAATATATCATCCATTTTTCCCCATTCGGTCTATGGATATTTCACATTCAGACGAACTCTATTATAAATAGCGGAGAAAGCCACCGTTAAAATTATCAATATGATAAATTTCTGAACATAAAAGCAAGATAGTAATGCTAATGTAATTACAGCTACTTTGTTCGCTCGTAAAATAAGTCTTGGTTCAATTTCCGGTGCTGCCACCGCAGACCAGTAAAACGGAATAGATATCACCGCAGTCAGAAATAATGCAGGTTCCCTGAATATTAGTCCGGCAGCACCAGCAATAAAAACTCCCACAATTCCCAATGCCATAGTTTTTCTTTCACCAATTAAAATCGGCATAGTGTGTTTATCGGTTTTCTTATCGCCTTCTATATCAGGAATAGTGGTGAATAGATAGACTGCCGAAAATGCTATCCCATAAGCGAATGCCTTAAACAGCGCAAACCAACTCCATTCGGACTGTGTCTGCTGAGAAAATGCATAAGAATATCCCAGTATGTATATCAACATTCCGTGTCCCAATCCATTGCTTATCAAAGCGGGAATTGCTCTATCTTTCAATCTCAATGGGGGGACAGAATATGCGATTCCCAGCAACATACCTGCAAATATTAGTATTAATGTATTGATATTAGTTTCTATCGCCATAATCAATGCGCCCACGAATGCACAATATGTGATAGTTTTCGCCAGATTTTTGGATATAAATCCCAGTGCTAAAGGCAGATTTTTCTTGTTCAATCTATCTCCCTCCACATCGAATATTTGGTTCAATCCATATATTCCCACACCCAGATATGTGACCATTAACATAAGTTCCCATTCTCCGGTTATTCCTTTCTTTCCACCGCCATTCCAAAATCCCATAATAGCTGGAGTCCAAATAGGTATCAATAATAATGGTCGGAAAAATGCGATAGTATCTGCAATAGTTTTTACTATTTTCTTCAATTTCTCTCCTCGATATATCATCTCAATATATCACCGTAAAATGCAATATAACAAACCTGTGTCAAGTTGTAATATTTTAGTATTTTCAGTTGTCAGTGGGTTTTATTTCAGTTCGATTGAGCGAACGGAATATAGAAACCGCAGATAATTAATTCCGAACACTGAAAGATGCGGTTAAGGTTTTTAGTCCTGTTTCAGAAATACGGGCGACCCACCCCACGAAAAATTATTTCCCCATCTATGTTAATCTGTGGATAATCTATGTTTTTTCTATCGACCGATAGTGCTATCATATTTGTTTAAGCAGAGAAATCATCTCCAACACGGATTCTGCGGCGAACCAGCCTTTATTGCCGGATTTGGTTCCAGCGCGCTCGATTGCCTGTTCCACAGTGTCCGTGGTGAGAATCCCGTAAGCTACTGGGATACCAGTTTGAAGTGCGGTTTGTGCGATACCCTTGGTAACCTCCGCTGCTATGTAAGTGAAATGCGGAGTATCACCTCGGATTACTGCGCCCAGACAAATTACTCCATCGAATCGGTTGGATTCAGCGAGCTTTTTGGCTACCAATGGTATCTCGAATGAGCCCGGAACCCAAAAGATACTCACTTGTTCGGTATCCACTCCGTGCCGGTTTAGATAATCCAATGTGCCATCCAGCAATTTGGTAGAGATAAATTCATTGAATCGACTAACCACCACAGCAAGCTGAATTCCCTGACCGGAGAACTCCCCTTTATATTCCTTCATTGTTCACCTCACTTTTGTTGAAGTCTGGAATCGAGTGTTTCCTGATTATAATATACTATCGGCTCTTTTTCGCCGGTATCCATATTCACTCGAGTGCCTTTCACATCTATCATTTTATTCCTTTCATACCGCACTATTCGACCATTATCTACATCGAAATAAATTTTCCCTTTTATATCACCATTCATAGTCATATCGATTTCGTAAGGTGTTCCTTGTTGTTCGGTCTCGCCCTTTTGAGTAATATTCACCGTTCCATTCATCTCACCCACTATACATCTTGCGCCATCCAGCATAACAAAATCTGTCACAGTGTATATTACTTTCACCTTTTGACTCACAGTGCCTTGTTCGTCCTCTATGGTGGTATCCTGCACATTTTCCCAGGAATAGTCGAGAGTGACTTTTTCCTTGGGCACCGGGAAACTGAGCAAAAAATCCACCGGTGAAATTTCCTCTTTTCGAAATTCTTCTTCCAAATCCACACCCTCGATATCCTCGATACTACCGCTGGTGTCCAAAGTTACAGTGAGTTCCAATCCTCTCATACTTTCCACTTCCTCAGAACTCTGCAATTGATTATTGGAGAACACCCCGACCTGGACATCGGTGAATTTATATTCCATTTTAGCTTCTCCGCCCTCGCCAGATTCGAGCACTGTTATATCGAATTGGACATCTCCTTTTACCAATCTGGTAAGTGAAACTCCCTGTTCGGAACTCTGGATATATTTCTGCACCATAGTGCGATAAGTTGATGTTGTTCCCACTGCTGGGGCATAGGAAAGTTTCACTCCATCGGCTGGCATCTCGATTTTCTGTCCAGTTCCGCCGCAACCGATAATAATAATCAGTGCGAACAATACTGCTACTGTCGATAAAATACTTTTGCTCATAATTCCTCCTGTTCTCCCGCTTTTTATTATGGGTTTGTTTTCTCTTCATTCATCGGCGAAAATATAGACAGCAAAAAAGCAAAAGGCAAGAAAAATATCCAACCGATGTCTCGATTATCAAATAAGTATATCTCTCTTTCACCAAATTTATTATCGTTTTCTCAAGTATTCTATTATTATGATGAAACGGTTAATATTAATAACTTTGAGCCGATTAAAGTGTGTGGCAAATCGGACGCTTTAAC
>QNEG01000014.1 GCA_003645115.1 bacterium
AACTGGCTCAAAATGCTGAATCGATTGGATTTTTCGATATGTATAAGGGCAAGCCCATACCGGATGGTAAAAAATCTCTGGGGATTTATTTTATATTCCGTGCAAAAGATAGGACATTAACCGACGAAGAGGTAAATCAAAATTTCGCAAAGATAGTAGATAAATTATGCAAAAAGTTCGATGCAGAGATAAGAAAATAGTGATTTTCCCCAGTTCGATAAAAAAACACTTGCGCTTTTTTAATATAGGGATATAATTTCTAAATTTGGATAAGGAATCTATTATGGCAAAACCAAAAAAGAAAAAACAGTCAGATAAGAAACGAGCCCATATAAAGAGGTGGCATTCAGAAAAGCACCTGTCCTTTGATAAAAAGAATTATGTGCTATTTTTCGTGGGACTTATTTGCATTATTGTCGGCTTTATCCTGTTGTCAATGGAAAGTCTGACTATTGCACCGCTTCTTATAGTTCTCGGTTATTGTGTGTTTATACCCTTGTCGATTCTAATCGGAGTTTCCAGCGAGGAAGACGAAAGCGAAAGACTAAGGGAATCGGGAACCAGATTGTGATTTTTGATAATTTAATGAAAACGCAATATAGCATAAATATAGCTTCCGCTGTTGCGGAATTCACGATGCCGTAAGGTCAGGAAACCAACGGCATCGGAACTGGTTAGCACGCTCCGACTGGTCGGAGAGATTGCTAGTTGGAAAGATTGTCGATAATTTGAAAAATATTTATTATTTACACGGGGTCGTGGTGTAGCCTGGTTAACACGTCGGCCTGTCAAGCCGAAGATCGCCAGTTCAAATCTGGTCGGCCCCGTTATATTATTTGTGTTAACATGCTCCGACTGGTCGGAGATATCGCCATCTGCCAACACAATCGACTACTTTTATTATTTTTTACATAAAAATGGGTAAATGAATATTGTCCTATTGGGTTTAAATACTTGCCGAATAGACCATAGGAAAATTCTATATCGGTCAAACCAACAATTTAGAGGACAGAATAAAAAGGTATAATGAAGGAAGATATAAATATACCAAAGGTGGAAAGTGGAGATTGGTATATTCTGATGAATTCGATACGAAAATTGATGCGGTAAGACGAGAATGTAAACTAAAAAGTTATAAGAGTCGCCAGAAAATTCTGGAAATAATAGAATTCTGTAAATGATTTTGCAATTAGTCGCTATTTTGATTTTCAATGAAACTTTACTAATCATTCAATACTTTTTTCAGGACAGCATCTAATTTATTTACAGTAAATGGTTTCTGAAGGATATATTGGACTCCGGCATCCAACAATTCCTCCACAGCCTCGATTTGTGCATAAGCAGTAGAAATAATAATCGGGCATTTGGGATCGATTTCCATAATTTTCTTATAGACAGTTTCACCGCCCATATCTGGCATAATCATATCCAGCAGGACAATATCCGGTCGAGCCTTACCGAATAGTTCAATCCCCTCGCCAGCAGAGGATGCCGTTATAGGAATATATCCTAAAGTCTCTAACATTTGAGCGATAGCATTTCGGACATCGGAATCATCATCGATTAGTAATACTATTTTTTCGTCAGTATCAGAAGTAACAAGTTTTTGTGGTTGAGTTTCCACTAATTCGACGGGAAAAAACAATGACACAGTAGTTCCGACATTTTTTGCACTTTGAATTTGTATGGTTCCACCGTGATGTCGTATCGCAGACATAGCAATGGATAATCCCAATCCCTGCGAGGGTTCTTTCCAATTGGAAAAAAATGGCTCGAATACTCGAGAAAAATATTTTTGCTCGATTCCAATTCCTGTATCAGCAATGGATATTTTCAAATAAGGAACACTGCTCAATTCGGGGTAATTTTTCAGAAATATTCGGTCGGGATGAAATATCTCCGCAGATACCATAATTTTCCCGCCAGTTTTGGGCAAAGATTGAACAGCATTGTCCAACACCGACTCGAAAATACGCTCCAGTAATGATGGATAACTATT
This sequence comes from bacterium, assembly GCA_003645115.1. GTDB lineage: Bacteria > UBP14 > UBA6098 > B30-G16 > B30-G16 > B30-G16. The sequence continues at coordinate 2,000 of QNEG01000014.1, forward strand.
AGTAATAATATTTATATCCGGCAATTTTACCGATAATTCCACCGATTTCGGTAATAAACTGGCTCGATTGCTCAAATACTTTTCCAAAAATTTTAATATATTGATATCCTCAAATTGTTGCGTCGGTGCTCTAACAAATAGTGACAACAACTGAACGATTTCCGATGCTTCCATAATATGTTCTTCCAGCGTATCCAGATGTTCGATTATATTCCTTGTGGAATCCAATTGTATTTTTTTACGCATCAAGCCAGCATCCGCCATAATTAGTAGAAATTGATTGTTTAATTTATGGAACACATTGGATGAAAATCTCTCCAGAAATTCTTGTTTCAGTATCTGTTTCTTATGTTCAGATATCTTTAAATGCTCGGTAATATCCTGTATAGTTATCACGATTTTTTCTTGTTCGGTTCGATAATTTCTATAAGTAAGTATTGTGAATTCATAGTATTTGGTGGGTGTGATTTCGGTAAAATTAATTCGGAAAGAAAACACTTCGCCAGATTTAATACTTTCAACCATTTTATCAACAAAATCCTGTGATTGCTTCATTTGTCTAATAATTTCTCCCCAATTATCGGATTCGATTCCTATTTTATCCAGAAGTGTCCTTGCGGATGGATTGAGAAATGTTATATCCAAATTACTATCGGTTATTATCAAACCCAGATGCAAATTTGAAAATATCTGTGTTATGCTCTCTGTTCCTAATCGAGTGAACATTTCTTTGTTCTCGGGAAATATCACAGCACCCTCAAATTGCTCATCCGAGTAAATAGGATAGCAAGTAAAAGGCAATTTAGCGAAGGGATGTGATATTGTGTGCTGATTGGTGGGTTGGAATCGAACAGTCGAGGATTCTTTCCTGCAAGCGCGTTCTATTGTATTTTGATTTCCAAAGTAAACGGATGCAAATTCTCCCTCATAAATTCCCATATCGTTGGCAGTATTATTACACCATACAATCTTATAATCATTGGCGATAACTATCAGTGGTATCTCACAAATATCTTTAAGATATTCGAAAAGAAAACGATGGATTTCATTCCGATTGTTCATTATTTTTCTTTAGTGCAATTATTATCGACCAGGCGACACCACCAAAAAGAATACCACCCACAATTATCAATGTTATCCAAGCAGATAATGGCATAATTTACTCCAGTCGATTTGAAAATAAGTTATTGTTGAGGAAGTTTTTGCGATTTCATTTCCAATATTACTCGACGATTTACTGTCCTGCCTTCAGGATAACTATTATCACCGATTTTTACAATTTCACCCTGTTGAGTTTCAGGATTCCAGCGACGAATAGTATATGGTTCTCTTTCGCCATATCCCTTCGCGCGAAGAACCACATTATGTTCTTTTAACCAACTGTCCAGTGCGGTTTCATCTTCCAATTCGAGTAGATAAATCATATATTTTCTAATTTTCTGCAGTTCTCTAACTGCTCGTTCCTTGGAAAGTTCCAAATTAGCATATTCCGGACCGATAGAGTCGGTATGTCCAGCTACCAATGCCAATATTTCGAACTGTCTTTTTTCTGCACGGTATATCAATCTTCGAGCTACATATTCTACTCGCGACTCCAAAAACTTCGATTGCGGAACATCCTCATTGAACATAAATAGCACTATTACCAGGCTTTCTATTCTTTTCCCCTGTTTGGTTACTTTAATCGCCATAGTATCGGACTTTGTCACCAATTGCTCGCCCATTTTATCCCAAACTTGCAGTTTTGCGAAATATTTTTCATCGAAATCGAGCAACATACCGGCTTCGTCACGCCAATCCCAGGCGATACCATTGGGAACCTGTCCCTTACCTGCAGCGAGCACCCTGACTACATTTGCATTTTCATCCACCACGGATACGGCAAAACTATCTACTCCAGCATCGATATGCGCATCTATCTTGACCAGATTTTCCTCCGAACCCTCGATAGTATAGTCTTCGAGCACTCTATCAGCTTCCTTGGGACGATAAATAACACCCTCAGGATTAGGGAATACATAAACTTCATTCGAGGGAACAGCGGATTCATAAGTCTGGTGGATATATACCCTTCTGTGATATTCTTCACCCAGTTGATTTTTAAGCCATTTAGCAGTGTTAGCTGCTCGCTGGAAAGCTACCGATGCACCAACCTCATCTCCGGGCATCGCATAACCCTCGACTAAAATTATGACTTCCTCATTATTATTCATTAAACTACGCATAGTAGGGATAAATCGTGCCACATCCTCGGTGTGTTGTGGAGTAGTAGAATTTTCATCGAAAGAAATCTTTGCCCGGAAATCCTTACCCTCGGTAAACCAAACACTCAATTCTACTCGGCGGTTTTCTTGGTGCATCATTTTTTTGTCTCGAGGTATCACCTGTTCTTCAGGCAATCCTGCACGAGATTCGCCAGGGTCGTATCCATCGCGACGAACGGTAATTCGTTCCGCTGGTGCACCCAATGATATAATTCGTTTTTTCACTTCCTCTGCCCGCTGGAAGGCTAATTGAATCGGGTCACTAACCTCGTCGGTGCCATGGTCATAATATCCCTGCAATTCCAACTGAATATCTGGATTGGTGCTCAATCGATTAGCGACTATAGAAAGCATCCTGTCGAATCGGTAATCTACCGTGGTAGATTTTTCATCGAAAAAGACGATAGGTATAATCGGTTCTTCCTCCTGATATAAGAGTAATTTTGATACATTGAGAGTATGTTCCATAGGCTCGATATCACCCTCTGGGCGATGGAAAATTGCAATGTCGGCAAAACCGACATTGTTGTCCTCATCGACTTCCTCTACTCGACCACCGATAGCAGGCAAATTCTTTCCATAGTCATCCACCGCTACATAAATAGTGTAATTTCCAGCAACAGGTGGAACAAATTTTTTCTTAAGAGTGATAACTTCCCCAGATTTGATAATAATTTTTTCTATAGGTAATGCCAATACCCAATTTTCATCCTTATCCTGATAATATATGGACACCGGGACTTTTTTCTCCATTATTTCACCTCGATTCTCTATTTGTGCAGAGATTGTAACTTCCTGTCCCAGCACAATTCGAGATGGAATCACAGTCACCGAATTCTCAACGATAGCCAAATCCTCCACCGGAATAGGCGGTGGTTCGACCAATAGATTGAATGTAATCCGATGGGTGGTCAAATAATCTTTAGATAGCTGTGTTCCGAGAGGGTAAAGTGCTGCGTAATCTATGCCCCAGCTAAATTTTTCTCCCCAGGAGATATAACCGATACCCAATGCGGTTTCATATCTATTCCATCCTGCTCGCACTGCGATATTGTTTCCGAAAGTTTTTTCTGCACCGATATGGAAATCGATATTGTTATCTGCTGGAGCTTCGGTGGCATATTCCACCTCCAGCACCGGGGTGATAAAATCGAAATCCAATCCCAGTCCAGCTCGCACTTTCATAGGTAATTTACTGGAACCATCCTGAGATATAGATATATCGGGTTGAGTAATATTTTTTACTCCTGCGCCGAATGATAACCATTCGTTGGGTCGAATATAAATTCCGCCTTCAGCAGAATATACCATAGAACTGGCGCCATCGCGAAGTAATGGGTCTGCCGGGTCGAATTCCGGAGAATATCCAGCTTCATTGAACCCACTACGCCATAATGAGAAATTAGCTCCAAGTGATACACATCGTCCATCGGGTTCTCCCCATAGTCTTTTGGCATAACCCAGGGTCAATTTTCCCTGCGAATACACATCGGACAGGAATTGAGTATATCCGATACCGATGGAACCATAGCGGAATTTTCTATCCAGGTGAAGGACATAACTTATACCGCCCTCCTGTAAGAAATCATCGGTGATGCCGAGATGGAAAGTGGAATAATTGAGCGAAAGAGCCATTCTTTTGAAAGCGTCCATAGCACCGGGATTCCAACCGGGCGCATTGCCATCGAGTGAAAGCGCTGAATATGCTCCGCCCATACCGAGTGCTCTGGCAGAAGTTTCATCGACCTGACCAAAACTCGAACCAATAATACACAAAATTATTAAAGCGACTGTAAGTTGCCTTTTCATTATGCCTCCTTAATATTTACAATCTATTATTTTATTTTTTTAGTTTATCACCAACAATTCTATTATCTTGCCACGCTGATAGTTCCATTGCATACAGCCTCGCCATCGACTACAATTATATAAATATAAAGTCCCTGTGGAACAAACTGTTCATTATCATCTTTGCCGTTCCATTTCCAACCGTCTTCATCGGGATTTTCTATAGTCCGCACCAAATGCTCATATCTATCATAAATGTAGATTTTCTTATCCAGCTTATCGCTGCGCATATTCGGGAATTGGAATAATGTCCAATCATTGAATCCATCCTCCAATGCGGGAGTAATTGGATTAGTTCCCCGATGACAGGGTGTTTCACTCATAGAAAATGTCCAAGTGGTATCCAGTATATTGCTACCCTGGTCACAATACTCCATTACTTCGATATCATCACCTGCACGAACTCTAACCGTGATTATCTCATTATCCAAAAATGACAATCCTGCCGTAGCGGTATTTAGAGTAAATAAATTCCCTACATTGGATATATAAGTGGTGACATCGAATGTTCCCTCGTTATTTGACACCCAAGCCTGCACCGATGATGTATCCAATCCTGCGGTTGCTTCCGGAATTGGACCGATATCCTGAAGAGTGAACGAAATATCGAATGAAATATCTGCCACTTCTGAACCCTGCGAAGGAATTTCATTAGACAATTGTGGCGGTGTCAGGTCGGTGAAAAATGTCCAATTATATGTAATGCCGGGAGTTCCATATATATCATATAATCCCTGCAATTCGATTTGCACTGCGCCATCGGAGAAAATAGCCGCTCCCGATGGATGAAATTCCAATGTATTGGTAGATGGTATAAAAATCAACTGGTCGCTGCTGGTATCATAGGGAGTTCCATTCACATAAAGTTCTATGCTATCCGCTTCCACCTCGGTAGAACAATGTATGGCAATCACGATTACCTGGTCTTCACAGGAAGTAATAGAACTTTCCGGGGGAGATTCCAAAGTAGCAGTCGGTGCCTCGGTTATCGGAATGGTCTGAAAATTTTCTCTAACCGGCAATGCATCCTCTATTCTGTTTCGACTGAAATCGTTATCGTAAGCATACACACGAAATACAATCTCGCTACCGCCGGGGTGTGCAGGAACCATTCCCACTCCAGCAGTGGTAAAAGTAGTCTCATCGATTGCTACCAGGTCGAGTCTGCCGGCATAATTTATATCGAGTTCGCCATCGTCATCCCAGATTAAGTATGGGTCCATAGTATTAGGATATGGACCGGAACCATCATAAATATACGATGGTGAGCAAGTATCCACACCGGCTTGGTCGTGGAAAATCACCTGGATAGGGAAAGGTGTTCCTGCAGTCATAAAAATCGGGTCGTAAGCAAACACTTCCGGTGGAACAGTATCATTATCGGGCGTGTAGAAAATCACACTGTTATCCTGAATAGGATTAGGACCGCAATATTCTTCACTGACATTATCTGCACATCGGCTGATACCAAAAACAATGGAATCATCATACATATAGTAAAACCCGATTCCTGTGGGGTCGAAATTTATTTCGCCAGTGGAAGAATTATACAATACCGAACCATCGCCGATAGCGAAAGTGTGAGCACCAGTCAGGACTCCCACCAGTCCGACCAATATAGAGGAACTATCTATTCCCGAGCAATCATCCTGAACAGTAGCAGAAATGGGGTCGGTTAAACCGAGCGTATCAAAATCAGAGATGGAAAATGATACTACTTCCGGACCGATTAAATCTGTGGTGAAAAGTAAAGTATCTGGGTGAGAAATATTCTCGAAGAAATCTCTGGCGAAAGCCACTACTCGAACTGTTTCACAACTGGTATAATATCCTTCAGGTGGTTGTATATGAAATGTAATGCTGGTCATAAGCGAACCCACCCAGGTAGCTGTCATATGGTCGGGATAGACCAATATGTTTCCATTTATAGAGACAGCGAAATTGGTAGTATCCACTCCGAGTTCATCGGTGCAAACAATTTCTATCGGTTGTCCGGGACAAGCAGTCAATGTCATCTCGGGCGGTGATATAATATTCACTGTGGGTATTTCTCGTTCGGGCAATTTTAGTCCATAATATGTATTGAATACCAACGAACCACCAGGTGGTATAGTCCTGGGAAACCAGTATATAAGCACCGCACTATCCCAATATGTTCCGAAAGTGGGAGTGTAATCCCAGGTGACATTATCATAAGTTCCCCATGAACCGACCAAGAATCTATCGGGAGTAACCGCTTCTAATCTTGAGGATAAGAACCCTTGAGCGACCAACACCGATGGGTCCCATGGTGGGTCATCCTCGCCTGCATACCAGACTTCGGGCATTACATCGGAAGCCAAAAATTCCTGTTCCACAGCAGCATAACCGTAACTGGTAGCCAGTGGTGCGGCATCATTGCCTCCTATCATTGTATCCATTTCCAGTAATATTCCCACATCGTGAGAGGAAGCATCGGGATTTTCGATGATATATTGAATCATAATAGTTCCGGTGGTGTCCACCATATCGGCGATATGAGTTGATAGAAAAGTGGGAGAAAAGAGACTTTCCGGTGGAACGGTTCCGGGCCAATCGATAGCGGTATATACATCACCATACACATGAATCGGCGCCAGATTTTGCATAATCAGCAATCCACCAGCCAGCCAACCACCGTGTATATATTCTGTGGTATCTGGAATCATCTCTCCGGTAAGCGGGTAAGGAATATCTATAACTGTATCTCGAATTACAAAGGAATGTCCCGATGCCGTAGATGTCAGCACAGTTGGAGGTCCTGGAGGGTCATGTGGAGCATCGCTATAACTGTAATAGGAGTCATCCACTTTAAACACCGCATGCGATGACCAAGGATCGCTGTCATAATTGAATAATAATGTCTCATCCGGTCGAGGCGAATATAGAGTGGATGTCCCGATGTTGAAGCAACCTCGTTCATCCTCATCCACATTATCCAATTGCACCGCTACATATTCGTTTTGGATTGGACCCAGTAGCATAGTGCTTTTTGCTCCACCGCCAACACTATTTTTCCAGTGAATATATTCTACAGTGTCGGTGGGTTGAGCGATACAAATGGAAGCAATCACTATTAAAGTAATCACAATAAAACGGTTATTCATAATAATGTCCCCCTTTTATTTTCTAAATAATATTATTAGTTATACAAAATATTCTATCGTGAAATAAAGTCAACTCAAAATGCGATATAAAATGGAGAAATTTTATTATTTCATTTAATTATTCGATAAAGAATAGTTATGGTTGTCGATTTGCGTGATAAAAGTTTAAAAAGGTTTTCGAATAACAAAAAATCGAGTTGGATTGGGGCGGTAAAATAATTGCTGGGCATAGCGTGGCAATCCCGATTAATCGGGATTATTTCGTTCTCACACTCCTGGCGATGACAGTTCGATTTTACATCTTTGGTTAGAAATCGGTAATCCCGCTTAAGAAAATTTATCGATGGTCGGTTTTATATCTATAATGGGAGTGCAATCCAGCATATCCACTCCACCGATTGTTAGAATGTTTTCTTCCACTGCGATAAGTTTAACTGTGGTGATACCGATATGATTCGGTCTGGCTGGAGAGCGAGTAGCGAATACTCCTCGAGGTGTATCCGAATTTCTCGGAATGACTGTCAACAGTGTTTCCTCTCGTCGGTGAAAATAGAATACTATATCCAGATAATTATATTTTTCGATTCCATCCAATCCAGCTGTGAATTCTGGGAATATTTCGATTTGTGCTATCGATTCTGGCACTTCTTTGCCCTGAAATGGTGCATCGGTATCATCGGTGAATGGAGTATGTGCAATTCCGATAGGAAATATTTCTATTTTATTATATCCTGACATATCTCAACCTATGTTTACTTTATTTTTCCCTTCATTTTTGCTTTTATACATCAATTTATCTACTCGATTTAGCAGTGAATCGACAGTATCGTTTTTGGATACCATTGTAGCTCCAGCAGACACCGAAACGCCGACTATTTTGTCCTGTATAGTCAACGATGAATTTTGCACCAGTATTCTATATCGTTCGGAAATATTTTTCAAATCAGATTCACCTACATTGACCGCCAATACGATAAATTCTTCGCCACCCCATCTACCCACGAAATCGAAACTCCTGGAATTAGCAGACAAAGTATTGGCAACCATTTTCAATACCTTGTCGCCGACTGAATGTCCGAATTTATCGTTCACCAGCTTAAAATCGTCGATATCGAAAAATATTATCCCGAACTTCCAATCATATCTTTTATATTCCTGCAGGAATTCGCCGATTTTCATTTCGATAAATCTTCTATTGGGCAACTCGGTTAGTTTATCGAATAGAGCCATTTCGCGATATTGTTTTGCTCGCTCGATTGCTCGAATTTTTGCCGAATTATCGGTGAATATTTCCATAGCTCCGATTAGTTCACCGGCATCATTTTTAATAGACAAAGTGCGCACACTCACCGGAATACGATGCCCATTCTTATGATGCAAAAACATATCTCCTCGATATGAACCATTTTTTTGAAGTGCAGAACGCGATGAACATCTGTCGGGACATAATCTTTTCCCCTCACCGTTTATATCGACCAGTATATTATCTTTGCGTTTTTTCCCGATAACCTCGCTGGATTTATATCCAGTGATAATTTCTGCACCTTTATTCCAATAAATTATTATTCCCTCCATATCCACAAAATATATTCCTTCGTCGATACTGTTTAGGAGCTCTCTTATGTCGATATCACTGAATTTCATTGTTTATCGATTTCCCCGATACCTTTTATATCTTTGTCCAAGTTTGTCCCGAAAAATAATGCGATAACCAATAAAACCAAACCGAATATTCTAATAAATAGACTGTCTATTGTATATGTAATCCATATCGCCACTGCCACCGCAGAAATTGCTAATCCAACTTTGAGATATGGAATATTAATTTTGAAAAAGAATTGTCCAACTCTCCAGCTGAGGAATAACAATACGAAAAAACCGATTAAGGCAGATACTGCTGCGCCGAGTGCACCATATCGAGGAATCCATAGAATATTCAATCCAATATTGATTATAGCTGCGATAGCAGTAAAAATTGGGACAAATATAGTCTTTCCGCGCAAATAAATACCGGCATCGGCGATTAGTATGAATGAATCAAGGAAATATGCTCCCGCCAATATTGGAATTATTTTCATTCCCGATTCATATCCCGGTCCGATAAGCAATTTGAATATTTCAGGAGAAAGTAAAATCAATGCTGATGCGATAATAGCCATCGCTCCCGATAATTGTCGCCATACATCGGGCAATCGATTTCGCAGGATTCCGCTTTGGTAAAGGTGGAACAATCTCGCCGACCAGGCATATCTAATAGGCATAAGTATCACCACTATAATTGCGGCAATTTTCACTCCAGCGGAATACGTTCCAGCAGCGGAGAAATCAGCCAGTTTCGCCAATAGCCACCGGTCAGAGAAAGAAAATATCCTAACTACGAAAAGGTTGAGAGTAAGTGGTATCCCATATTTCAACATTGCGGTTGCAGTTTTGGGGTCGAATTTGAACTTCACTCGGGATAAAATAGCCGGAATGACCGTTATCACTATTGCAAATGATGCTCCAAGCCTTGCGGATATCACTCCAGAAACGCCAAATCCCTTAATCAATAATAATATTGCGAACCCATATCCCAGTGCGCCACGACTGATATCCATAAGTGCGAATAATTTTACTCTTTCCTCTGCCTGAAACACCGAAGCCAGAGTAGAAAATAACGAATCTGCAATTCCCCATAGAATTATCATAATGGCAAATTTTGAGTGGAATTGAGTGCCCAAAAATATCCAACTCAATGTGTGGCGAAATAAATATCCAAATATCAAGAATAAACTGGACATCACTGCGATTACTGTTAGCACATTAAACAATATTATTTTTCGTTTTTGTGGAATAGTGACATAAAATTTAAATAGTGCTTGTTCCATACCGAGTCTAATGGAGAACATCACCAGCAAAGCCCAGAATTCAGCTATTTGCCAGGCACCGAATTCGGTGGGTGTCATCAGGCGAGTGAGCACTGGAAGCAATAGAAATGCGATAGTGGAGGATATTCCTCTACCGATAGCATAGCCCAGAGTTTTTCGCCATAAAATCATTACTAATCTCGTTCCTTACATCGCTCGATTTAATATTAAATCTGGGGCAGTCGATTTTCCAAGTGGAAATAAATAATAAAGTTATGAAACCGTAAACAGTAATATCATCAACTTCGCAATTTCAGTATTCGAACTATCTCGCCGGGTTCGTTTATCTCGGTTAATTTCTCCAGAAATAAATCGTCTTTCATAATGATTTCCAGTAATTTTCGATATACTTTTTGATAATCAGTATCGCTTTCGAATATCGGTGTTACAATTCCGAAAAAGAAAGATACAATTTCTACATTTTGCGCACCCAGCATAGGGACACCATCGGGATAGCGTAAGAAACACATAGCCAAGTCTCTGGTATTTTTCGAACGGACATGAGGAATAGCCACACCATTTCCAATAACAGTAGGCGCCTGCGATTCTCTATATATAAGTTCATCTCCCAATCTTTTCACATTAGTAATCAGTCCTGTTCTATCCAACACCTCGGCGACTCGGCGAAGAACACTCTCGGTTATTTCATCCAAAGATGGAGAGATTTCACCGGTTTGTTCATCTTTCTCCCAATCTATATATTCCCATAATTCCACTAATTCAGGAGAAATTAACCGGAACAATCGCAAATCTCGGCTTATGTTCCTCCCTGGGTTGTCCATTTTTGTTTCCTTTCCAATGCCACCGATACTGGAATGAATTTTATTCCATATTCAATCAACGCAGGGATATTTTTTTTCAATATTTCTGCGGTAGTATCGGATGAATGGCAATTAATAATCATAGCCGGCATTCTTCGAGCAGAAAACGAATAATCCAGCAGTCGCATTTCGATTTTGTCCACCGGTAGTTCCGGTGGGTCGATTATGTGGTCTATATGAGTTGCTGGGACACCGATTTTTCGTGCTACATCTTCGGCGACCGAATAATTTGTGGTTCTGGAATCGACGAAGAAAAAGCCTGCGTCTCGAAGCACTCGAAGCACCTGAAACATCACTCGTTGATTTTCGGTGGCGCGAGAACCCATATGATTATTTGCGCCGACTGCTTCCGGAATGTCTCGCAACATATTCTCCACTAAATTCTTTATATCTCTATCATCCATTTTCACCAATATAGAATTAGGACCGGGGTCCACCTGTGGATACGATTTCGGCTCCATCGGGATATGGACAAATCTTTCTATTTCTGGATAATTG
>QNEG01000015.1 GCA_003645115.1 bacterium
ATAATATGCGATTAATTTTACTGATAATATTGAGTATAGGATTATCATTGTATGCGAATGACTGGGAATTTTCTTGGGTCGGCGAGCCCGGCTATCGTTGGGATGGAGTAGAACCAGACTATTTCGAACACAATGAGATTTTTACATTTAAAGTGCGAGTGGAAAGCGACATCGAGCCATTGTATGTTCATCTGAATGTGGATGCAAATGCGGATGGCTTTTTCGCTCGAAATGAACAGATACCGATGGAACTGGCACGGAAAGATAGCGCTGGGTATATATATCAGAAGAAAATGAAATTGGATGAACCGAAAGGGAATCGTCCATTAGCTTATTATTTCTCCGCCCAGGTGGGATTTAATATGCGAACTTCATCTCTTCATTTGGGTCCATTCTGGGAAAAAAATGTCTCTTTTGTTTTGGTCGGTGATTCTCTATGGGAAAGCGATGGTCCAATTTACCCGCTGGAAGTTCTTACCAATCCATCGGATAATAAATTCTTACTAATAAATACGGGAGATACTCCATTGACATTCGGACTAACTATAAGCGAACAATCAAAAACCCTGTGGAAACCTATTTCAGATTATGATAAAATAGCTGGAGAAAACAAATATATTTTATCGGCGATGTTCCTTAAACACAATCAGGATAAGCCCGATGAAAATAACTTTAATACAGACAATTGGGAAGATGTTCTGTCCTATCAACCGAAATTCGCCTGTGGTGAGCAATTAGGCTATAGAAACTATTCCGCTGGAGAACATCTTGCACCCGGAGATACTGCGGTATTATGGTTGAATTTTGTCGCTCCTGCGAGTTCATCTGGCGAAGTTGCCGACCAAATTCAAAGCATTATCATTAAAGTGTTTGCTATCGGTGAGTAATAAACATAAGAGGAGTAAGAAATGGCAGAAGGTGGAAAAATATCAGTAAGAGAACTATTAGAAGAAATGGTAAAACGCGGTGCATCGGACTTACATATAACAGTGGGTTCACCGCCGGTAATCAGGATAGATGGAAAATTACAACGATTGCCTTACGACCCCATTTCTCCGGATGCTGCGAAACGAATGGCATATTCGATTATGACCGAGCGGCAAAAACAACGATTCGAGGAAGAATGGGAAGTGGATTTATCGTTCGGTCTGGAGGGAGTAGCTCGTTTTCGTGTGAATATTTTCCTTCAGCGAGGGAATGTAGCTATCGCTATTCGAGTTATTCCGATGCGAATTAGTTCTTTCGAGGAATTGATGTTACCGCCGGTGCTATCCACATTCGCAGAGTATCCCAATGGTTTGGTGCTGGTAACCGGTCCTACTGGTTCGGGAAAATCCACTTCTCTCGCTGCCATAATCGACAAAATCAATCGTGAAAGATATGAGCATATTCTTACTGTGGAGGACCCAATCGAGTTTGTCCACGAGCATAAGAATTGCATAATAAACCAACGCGAGGTAGGTGCTGATACTATGAGTTTTGCTCGAGCACTAAAATACGCACTCCGTGAGGACCCCGATGTAGTGCTTATCGGCGAGATGCGAGACCTGGACACTGTGGAATCTGCTCTTATCATCGCAGAGACCGGGCACCTGGCATTCGCCACATTGCATACTAATTCTTGTGCCGAGACAATCAACCGAATTATCGATATTTTCCCCACTGCGCAACAGCAACAGGTTAGAGTTCAATTATCATTTGTGCTTCGAGCAGTAGTTACTCAAGCATTGATGCCGAAAATCGGTGGTGGTCGAGTGCCCGCTTGCGAGGTTATGATAGTCACTCCAGCTATCCGCGCTCAAATCCGTGAGGATAAAATTCATCAAATTTATTCTGCTATTCAGGCTGGTGGAAAATATGGTATGCAGACAATGAATCAGTCATTATCGGACTTGTATTTGAAACGATTGATTACTATCGAGGAGGCGATGAATCGTTCACCCGATCCGCAGGAGCTGAACGATATAATAGCCCGCAAGCGTTCTGGCGCGGTGACCAGCGGTAGTGCGAGAACTTCCAAAATTGGCTCGCGAAAATAAGGGATAAGGGGGTGATAATCGATGCCCATATTTGAATATTCAGGAAGAACAGCCAGTGGACAGTCCGTTTCTGGTGCACTGGAAGCGAAAAGTAAACAAGAACTTATTTCGCTTCTGCGAAAACAGCGAGTAATAGTCACCAAAGTAAAGAAAAAGCCGAAGCAGATGGATATTGTAATCGGCTCTGGCGTGAAATCTGTGGAGATTTCTCGATTTACTCGACAATTCGCTGTGATGATAGAGGCGGGACTTCCATTGGTGCAATGTCTGGACATTCTGGCTACTCAAACTCCAAATAAAATATTTGGAAAAAAATTAGCTGATATTCGCGATTCCGTTTCCAGTGGAAGCACTTTGGCTAATGCTATGGCAAAACATAAGAAAATATTCGATGATTTATATGTAAATATGGTGGAAGCTGGCGAGGTCGGTGGTGCATTGGAAACCATTCTGAAAAGACTGGCAGATTACCGTGAAAAATCCGATACCATCCGCAGAAAAGTGAAAGGCGCTCTAACATACCCGGCAATTGTCTCCGGTATGTTAGTGTTGATTGCCTGGGTTATGCTTACTTTTATCGTCCCTATATTTGCTGGTATGTTCGAATCACTGGGAGCAGAACTTCCTAAACCTACTCAGATAGTTATCAATATATCCAACTGGTTAAAGAGTAATATGATTCTTCTTATCGCTATAATGATTTCTATTTTTGTGGCGTATAAATTACTAATGAAAAATCAAAAGACTCGCTTTTATTTAGATTTGGTAAAATTGCGAATGCCAGTATTCGGTCCGTTAGTTCGGAAAACTGCGGTAGCGAGGTTCTCACGAACTCTTTCCACCCTTCAACAAAGCGGTGTGAATATTATCGATGCATTGAACATTACTTCCAAAACCGCTGGCAATTCTGTATTGGAGAAAGCAATTAAAGATGCTATTATATCCATCTCCCAAGGCGAAACAATTACCGCACCACTGGAGGAAAGTAAAGTATTTCCACCTATGGTAATACAGATGATAAATGTGGGAGAAAAGACTGGAAATATGGATGAAATGCTTGCACGAGTGGCAGATTTTTATGATGAGGAAGTCGATGCTGCCGTGGAGGCTTTAACTTCACTTATCGAGCCGATAATGACTGTAGTAATGGGTATAGTGGTTGGTGGACTCCTCATCGCTATGTATTTACCTATGTTTGATATTATTGGTAAAATTAAAGGATAATCACACCGTCTATAAAAATTATCAATATGGCTGATGAACAAAATAATGACAATATCCAGTGGCGGATAGAACTCCAAAAGAAACTAAAATGGTTGCTCCTATCTCGATTGGTTATCCTAATTTTGCTATTTGCCGCAATCACTATCTTTTTAGCTCAATACCAATTCCTGTTCAAACTGTTTGTGGTGTATGGATTCATCACGCTCGGTTATCTTTCGGCTTTATATTTCTGGCGAATCGCCAGAAAGGAATTCAGTTTCGCATTCTTGTATGGAATAGAATTATTTTTCGAAATCCTGATGGAGACTGCTATAATCCATTTCACTGGTGGTGAAGCCAGTCCATTTACTTTCCTGTATATGCTGACTATTTTATCCAGTGCATTTTTCTATGACCTTCCCGGAACGGTGCTCACTGCTACCGGTGCTGCATTGGCTTATTCGGCACTAACTTATCTGAGATTCAACGAAATAACGGAGCCAGTGTTCATCGCAGGTTCCAGTATAGCTCACCGAAGTTCTGATATGACATTCGCTATTGCATATATTCAGGTTTGTTTCCTGTATATCGTGGCTTTTCTCAGTGGGTATCTATCACGAAAAATCCGTGCACATCTTGGAGAACTGGAGGAGACAAAACAGCGATTGGAGCGAGCATACTGGAACACCGACCAGATAATCCAACATATGCGAAATGGTCTGGTCACAGTGGATGAATACGGAACGATATTGTATTTCAATCCTTCTGCCAGCAGGATACTACAATTACCCGAGGAAATTGTTATGGGAAAAAGGTTTGAAAATATCTTTCCTGATAGGTTGAACTCGTTTACCGATTGTCTCAAACAGGCGCTGAAATCTCCCACCGTTCAGCGAACGGAAATAGAAATCACCAACAGATACGGACAAAATATACCACTCGCTCTGGCAATAAATACATTGCGCATCAATCAGGAAATACACGGTGCGATTGCATTATTCGAAGATATAACCGAGGAGAAGAAACGAGACGAATTGCTTCAACAAATGGAAAAACTCGCCGCAATCGGAGAATTGTCTGCCAGGTTGGCTCACGAACTGCGAAATCCATTGGCTACTATCCGCGGCGGTGTAGAAATGCTGACTAAACAAAACCAGGATGAAAAGAATTCTGTTTCGAGACTTATACTAAAAGAAAGCGATAGATTGACCGATATCCTGGAAAGTTTTTTGATATTCGCTCGCCTGAAAGAATTGCCACCAGAATATTTCCGCACCGAGAATATCAATATTTGTTCTCTTGTAAATGAAATCGTGGAGGAATTTAGAACTGCATACGATACTCTAAATATAAATTTTATTATCGAGTTACCGCCACAACTTGTGATAATAGGTAAAAAAGACCAATTAAAGCAGGTATTTCAAAACTTGTTCAAAAATTCTATGGAGTCGATTGGTGATAATCCCGGAGAAATAAGAATATCCACCGCTGGAACCAGAACCAGTCTTTTCACAAAGGAAGAATTGGTTGGAATTTCCGTAGTTGACAATGGTAAAGGAATACCCAAAGAAAATGTGCAAAAGATATTCGAGCCATTTTTCACCGACAAGCCAAAGGGCACCGGACTCGGTTTATCTATCGTTCAGGGAATTGTAAATCAACACGGTGGATATATCGAAGTAAACAGAGATATCGATAATGGGGCAGAATTCATTATATATCTTCCCAAAAGTGATTCCAATCGACCAAATACTGACTTAACTCGACCAGAATAAACTCATCCATATATAAGATATTTTTCCCGAAGTGAGCAAAATTCATCTGATGGACTATCGAAGGCATCCAGTAATTCTACGAGTGGGATATGGTCTGATATCATTTCTCGCCAGCAAGACGAACCACATAATATATCGAATGGTAATTTTTCGTTTTCATATTCATAAGGCGGAGGAATAAATTTAAATTCACCTGGATATAAATCGAAACAAGTTTTTACCACCGCGATACCAGTCCGCACCGGATTAAATATTTCTTTATCGGTGATATGCAATTGGATACCGCCACAAAGTGTTCCCTTGTATTTATTGAATGTTGGAGAAAAATAAATTGGGCGGAAATGCACTCCAGTCAATTGCAATGTAGAGAGAGATTCACATAAATTGTATGGCTGAATAAACGGTGCGCCAAAAATCTCGAACGGTCTAGTGGTCCCTCTGCCCTCGGAAATATTGGTTCCCTCCAGTAAACACATCCCAGGATATACTGTGGCAGTGTCCAATGTCGGCATATTAGGCGAAGGCTGCACCCAAAACAATCCTGTCTCATCGAACCACATATCACGACTCCAGTTTTTCATACGCACTATTTCCAAGTCTGCTCCCACTCCAAATTCCTCGTTTACATAATAAAGTATTTCTCCTATGGTCATCCCGTGTCGAATGGGAAGTGGATATAATCCCACAAAGGAGAGATAATCATCCTCCTGAAGTGTTCCCTGGACAATTTTCCCGCCGATTGGATTGGGACGATCCAGAACTATTACTTTCGTTCCGGTCTTGGCTGCGATTTCCATAACCATTACCGCAGCCCACACGAATGTGTAATAGCTCGCTCCCACATCCTGAAGTTCTATCAGAACTACATCTATGTTTTTTAGATACTCCTGGTTGGGATACAATGAATCGAAAGTCTCACCATATAGAGAAATTACTTGAATACCGTATCGAGGATGTCTCGATGAATCCACACCAATTTGGTCTTGCGCTGAACCATAAAATCCGTGTTCGGGAGCAAATATCGAATCGGGGATATTGCCAGAATCTACCAATATATCTAATATATGAGTAAGATTGGAATCCACAGATGCAGGATGGCATAGCAAGGCAAATTTCTTTCCCCATACCTGTTGAAAGCCACTCTCGCAAAATATGTCCAATCCTGTCTTTACTGGCATAATTATATCCCGTTTCAGTTTCAATATAATCAGAAATTATGGATACGGAATTAAAATCCATAAAAAACCCCCGCTCTCATTATATGGAACGGGGGAATTAGGAATGGGAGAAAATGAGTTTCCCACAACACTAACAGATTTTTTACTTACGGTATTCGAATAGTAGCCTTAAGTCCGACATCGATTTCGACCAATCCATAGTAATCTGAAGAACTGGGTGCAACCAATTGGAAGAACAGGTATAAGTTTTGTGAAGATGTCAATCTTCCGCCATATGGACCGAATTCGGGCGTTGGGTCCTCCGAGGCATCGGTTGCCTTAACAAATGTTGCATATTTCAGATAATCCTGAATTGGACTATAGTATCCCGGTGCAGATAATGAATTCTCAAATCTGGCTCTGAGCGAGACTACATTTGCATCACCGCCACTGGTAGTGAATGCCCAGGAGACATCAGCACCGAGTGTGTCTATGCAAGCGAGCACCGCTAACCACAATTGAGCATCCACTGTGCCGCAATTTATAACCGTGATAGCATCATCCGCACTCATACTATAAGTAGCAGTGGGTTCTATAATCGTATCGGAAGTGGGGACCCAGACCACAGAGTCCGGAAGTATCCCATCCTGCCATAATTC
Source organism: bacterium (assembly GCA_003645115.1). Lineage (GTDB taxonomy): Bacteria > UBP14 > UBA6098 > B30-G16 > B30-G16 > B30-G16. The sequence continues at coordinate 6,834 of QNEG01000015.1, forward strand.
GATACAAATCATATATTCTATTCCCTCATACCAGGCGATAAATGTATCCGGTGCATCGACAGCAAATGATGAATGAAGTGAATCTGTCTCGCCATCGCTCCAGCGATAGAAAGTGTATAAAGAATCGCCTACAGTATCTTTTTCAGAGACTGCGAATGAGATAACTGTTCCACCATCGACCCAGAAATAGTATTCACCTACTCCACAAACAATAGTGTCTGGTGGATATATACAACCGTGCGTTTGCAATGCGCCCGATGCACTATCTCGTTTCTCGATTACTATCAGATACTGAGCATCATACATCGCAATAAATGTGTCCGGTGCGGTAATATTAACTGTCCTGCTGGTATCGGTGATTGCGTCGTCCCACTGGTTGAAATAATACATCTCTCCATCGGTGCTATCTGGAGTGGAAATAGCGATATCGTGGTCGGAGCCATCCTCCCACCAGAATTCCTGATATACCGATGCGCCACCACTATATGGAGTTCCATCCACATAAAGTTCTCCATAAGTATTCTCTGGCGGGTCTTTTTCTACCACCACTAAATGTTCCAATACATATTCTGCCACAAATTCTGCATCGGCAGAAATTATCTCATCTCTATTGGTATCGGTAACAGCATCCGACCATTGGATGAACCTATATCTGGACAATCCAGAAATATCGGGATTGGATACCGCTATACTCACCGATGACGAAGTTTCTACATACAGGGTTTCGGCGGAGATTCCCCATCGCCATTCACCATCGATTCCAATACCGCCCCAGATATCTGTATCGGGTGTCTTCCGAACTATCAACCGAGATACATTTGCCTCGTCATCCCAAAGCCATTCTACACCAGATGGCTGATCGATTACGAAGCAGAAATCGGTGAATGACGCACTATCCAGCGCACCCCATCCAGCATATCCGATACATCTCCAGGTGCCATCGATAGGATCTACCTCGCCACATACAGAATCTCCATCATTATACCAGTGAGTTCCTACAGGGGGGTCAGGTGAACCGTGTTCACTAATAACTCGGAAGGGCCACCTGATAGTATCGCCCCATTGCCAGACAATCCAGGAATCCTCGGTGATATCGAAATCGGTGAAATTGGTGTCGCCAGTTGCGGGAACACTACCATCGCCGACCCAGCCGTTGTTATATACCCACTCTGAACCAGTCCATACAGATTCTTGCACCTCGGCGTGAACGGAATCGCCATAAGCATAACTGATGATTCCGACCGGCGGGTCGGGGTCACCATATTCAGACCACACAGTCAAATAAACTACAGTGACTGTATCGTCCATCCAATACCAATGGACTTCGGATGGTTCGAGTATGGTAAATGTGAAGTTTGTGCTGGTATCTGTAGTTGCGGAACCAGACCCGATATGTCCGCCACATTGCATACCATCGGCGGGCGATGTGACCGAACAATTTACATCGCTGGCAGCATCATACCAGTTCAATCCAAATGGAGTTGGAGTGTCATATCCATCGGGATTGGATGGCGTAACTCCCTCGTTGGTAACCAATAATGGGAATCTCAACACGCCATCCCATACCCATACTAGTTGCGAATATTCATTAAGAGTAAATGATACATCATAAGGAGTAGGATCAACGCCTGAAGTATCAGTGGGGACAGAACCAGAACCCCAATAACCGGTGCAAGTATGTCCATCCCATGGCGATGTAACCGATGCGGTCAAATCGGTGGCAATAGGATAACAACTGGTTCCCATCGGTGGAACTGGAGAATCATATTCCGACCACACATCCAGACAAACGATAGTAGTATCCTCATCGAACCATCGCCAGTGAATCCAGGTGGGTTCATCCAAATAGAATGAAACAGTGGTAGCATCATCTGCAAATGGGATAGAGCCACTTGCCCAATATCCTACACATTGCATACCATCGGCAGGCGATGTAACGGAAGCATTTATCAATGTATCCACAGGATACCAATGTGTTCCTACTGTGGGGGCTGGGGCATCATAACCATCCACGGGGTCGAAACCCATACCATCGTTCTCTACTATAAGCGGGATTCTGCAATCGCTATCCCAGCACCATACAATCCATGAATTTTCATCTATTACGAACCCGAAAGAATTACCCACGCCAGAAGCGGGGACAGAGCCTCCGCCGAGCCATCCGGTGCAATAGTGAGTATCGGTTCCTACCACTACCATATTTTCCACTCGAGCCAAAACTGATGTTCCCGGGATATATACGGTGGTGGTATCTGCTGGCATTGGGTGTCCATAAGGCGAAAAAACAACCAATGTGCATAACGAGGATAGGTCATCGGTGGTATCCCATTCCCAGGTAATAGTGGATGGTTGGTCGATAATGAACCAGAAATAATCTCCCGAACCAATAGATGGAGCAGCACCTGTTCCGCTGAAACCTGAGCAAACAGCCCATAATCCACCGCCGATGTCTATAATCGGGTCGGTAATATAACCCTCCACAGAATCTCCTGCCGGATACCAATTATGACCATCAGGAACGGGGGTATCGTGAACCGATACAACATCCAGACTGTAGAAAATATCATAAACAGCCGTGTCTGTAATATTATCGGTCATAGTTAAATCTAAGAAAGTATCGGTGACTCCACTAACTGCCCATTGGTCGAAAATTGCTATTATAGTATCGCCAAAATTAACCGAATCAGCTACATCGATATGGACACCGACTCCGGCAGAATAAGTTCCAATGTATGGTGCAGGTTCTGCTGCGCCATCTACCCACAGCGAGCAAAGTTCATCGGTGGTGTGCAATTCGAGAGTATAAGCAGTAGTATTCACATATACCGAATCAATATCCACAATAACAATAGTGGTATCCCAGGTAGGGACATTGGTAGCCAGGTCGTGTCCACGGACACGGAAATAATACCAGTGCGCATCTGCCATTCCATATAGGGTTTCGAAAGTATCCGATGTTCCCATATCCAAATCGGTCCATACATCTGGGGCATCGTCATCTCTGCGATATTGGACATCATATACCCATATTCCCCATCCGGGACCTTCCTCGGAAGTGGTATCCTGTCCAGTCCATTGGACTATCACAGAATCCACAGTAATGGTATCGGTGGCAATAATTGTTCCCAGTAATTGAGTGAAAGGTGGTCTCCAGTCCAGGTCGATTTTTCTAAAACCGGGATGAACGAGATATGTCGCTCCACTAATCCAGTTAGTATCGCCGATAGCGGTGCCCTGTCCGATTGCGCAGGACATCCGGTAACTTGTTGACCAGATAGTGTCGCCCTCGCTACCGCCGGCATCGATTGTGGACCATTCCAGTTGATACGACTGGCAAAAACTCACCGACACTAGCATTATACCAGTGCAAAGGAGGGCAAATAATACCTTCCTAATACAGAACCAATTCTGCTTTCCCATAGATAACCCCCTTGTTATAAGGATACCCTTTGTCAAGAGCATCCCCCTATTTTAATTTATAAACTCTACTTATAATAATCAAGTTTTTTCTTTATTTTTTTATTAAATTACTTTTCCCATTTAATTTCTTTTCGTCCAAATACTTATGTTCACTGTTTGATACAGAAATAGTTTTCGGTTGATTTTTTTGATTTATATTCACTTTTCTCAATGAATTTGGTCTAATTTTATTACTTTGTTTACTAACTAAATCGAATCGTCTATTTTCAAAACCCTTTCTTTTTGCTACTACTCTCCAATCGAAAGTAGCATCAGATTTTCCCTCGGCGAGTTCGATTACTTCGAAACCATCCTGATGTTTTACTACAGCGACACCATTGCATTCTGGGTCGGTAAGTTGAATAAATACTTTCATCGGATAGTCTTTGTTTATGGTAACAATTCCCAGAAAATCTTTATGGAGTTGGATATATGCTTTTCCATTTTCCAATTGTCCTGACCCGAAATCCTCGAACCATATTTCAGGCGATTCCTGGCAATATACAGCGTGCCAACCGTCTTTGTCTTGAATTGCCGCTGATTTCGGACCGCTGCAAAATATGTCGCCGTTTATATATACATCGCCAACAAAATATCCCGCCCAATCACTTATAACATCTTCGCATTGTCCGTATATTCCCACATCGGTGCCGGATGCGTAGTTTGCGGCATATCCGACAATGCCTATATTCGCTGCCGCTGTGCTGTTGCCCTCACCTTGAACGCCGATATTGGCGATTCCAACAACTCCATATCCTCCGGTCGCATCATCGCTGGTGCCATAGACGCCATAAGATTGTGTGGTGGTATCGCCCCAGCCGAATACTCCAACATTATCGCTATATCCGACTACACCTGCGCCATTGGTAATTCCACCAGGAAGGACTAAATCGTTATCTGCGCCGTGGACACCGATACCATCTGTTGCCTCACTTCTACCCAGCACACCGAAACTTCCACCGGTAGTATCGCCGAATCCAAATACTCCGACCTCACGGCTGTTTCCGATAACTCCGGCACCACGAGAAAGGATATTAGTAACATCGAGATTGTTTCCTACACCGATTACAGCGATTCCAGAATCGGCATAATTCATTCCATAAAGTGGGACACCCAATGCGATTATAGAATCGGATACATCTTTTTCTGTCCCTGTGGAACAGGTAGCGAATACTGAATAATTATATCCGCTGGTGGTATTGGACAGGCTTTGTGCTCGAAGTGCGATACCGTTCTCATCGTTGGTTTGAGCAAAACATCCCCATGAATAATCAGTAGTATCACCTGCAAAGAACCCACCGATATTTGGAGATAGCCCGGTGACAGCTGTTGCCGTATACCAGCTACCTGAATAACCTGCAATTTCACCGAACACAGCGCCATCATTTCCACCACCGGAACCATAAACACCCCATCCGATGCTATCTCCGGGAGAGATACCCCATACACCGGTTCCATATTTGCTGGTAGCGAAACCATATACACCTGTTCCGTTGGTATCTGCGGAAGAGATGAAATAACCACCAAAACCATCGGTTTCGCCTGAAGAACCATACACAGCGGTATCAGCTACTGCGTATAATCCTCGGTTGCCGCCCTGAGCATAGACAGCTTCATTGGCATCTGTTCCCAAAGCGTAAACACCAGCAGTTCCGCCGGATGTAGCCTCACCATAAATACCGATATCACCGACACCATAGGCACCTCGAAGCACTCCTCGAACTTCCACTCCATATCCGGTGGAACTATTGAAATATCCGCCGGTGCTATTTCCGCCATTATAATAAAAACCATAGCTTTCGCCATCATCATAAACTCTTGCGTTCGTGTTATTATTCGCTTGAATATATGAACCCGCATCGGTCCATTGTCCTCGAGAAGCTTGAATGGAATCCTGGACAGCTGTGGTAAGTTCAGCCCATTCTACTGCGCCGTTTGCCAAGTCGATAACACCGCTGGAATTAACTGTAGCATCGCCGGAGAACCAGCTATTATCCACCGACACCGTTCCTGTTCCAGTGATAGGATTCGGGGAGCAAAAAATTCCATTACCTTGAGAGATACTGATAGAAGTTCCTCCTGAGCCGGTATCATCTTCGGCTGGCGCCCAGGTGGAACCATTCCATTTTAGAACTTCTCCGCTGGATGGTGCAGTAGAGGATACATCAGACAAATCTGCGATTACATTATCGGATAGGTTATCCGCTTCATTATCGATAGTAATATCCCAGTTAGTTCCGGCTTCGGTTATGCGAAGAATATCCTCGCCAGCGGTTTCATAAGATGCTGCGGTGATTAGCTCGTTATTGGGGTCGGGGTCGGCATCATTTACATCGTCGGTGCCATCGGCGAAACCAGCTGGGACATTTCGAATGCTATCCCATTGAGCGATGAAAGTATCTTGGACAGCACCGCCACCGATAGCGGAATCTGCGATAGCAGCACGGTAAGAATATCCTACCGATGTCATCTGAATTCTCGGAGACATAACTTCACCTTCCACTACCAATTCCAGCCAGTATTGTGTATCGAATGGTAAGTTTATGGGATTAGTAGTTCCCACGACTATATATAGTAGCCCTATTCTCACCAATACGCCCGAGTGTGTTTCAGACCACAATTCCGTTCCGCCGGTGGCGTCATCGAAAATTCTGAATGTAATGTCGTATGTTCCATCCAGCGCCACACCGGATGTATCGGTCACTTTCCCTTGATAATTCATCACCAGCGGAATACTGAACAATAACGAAAACCACAGTAATGAAATAGTGCTTATTTTAGTCATCCTAAACATAATCATCCCTCCATATTTTGAATTTTACTATAACAATAAAAATAAGAATATCGCTTATTATGTCTAACTTTTTTCTAACTATCTATCATTCATTCCTGTGAATTTACATTATTATTTTCATAATTAGCGGGGTCGGCTTCTGGGTGACGCTGATAAATTTTTGCTTTAGTTGGTTTCCCATCACCACGGAT
>QNEG01000016.1 GCA_003645115.1 bacterium
CCGGTGCACCCACACCGCCTGATTCACTATTCGAGAGTGCACTCGAGAAATTGGTATCTGAAAATAGTAAATAAATTCAGTTAATATCCCTTTCGCTATATCTAACTCCCGCATTATCCGATTCCCAGACATCTACCGATAAAATTTGCATATCGGTGGATTTTCCATTCGGTTCAGTCTCCATCAATCGTGTTAAATTTTCTTTTAGCTCGGTATAAATAGTAATCGCCAGCATCTCTGCGGTGGGATTTTTGCCATTCAACAGTGGATTTTCATTCAGATTGGTGTGGTCTAATTTGTTTAGGACAGTATCCAGAATTTCTTTTATCTTTCTAAAATCGAAAGCCATTCCCAGTTCGTCTAGAGTATTTACGCCGACTCGAACTTCCACTAACCAATTGTGTCCGTGAAGGTTACTGCAGTTTCCGGGATAGCCTTCGATTTGATGAGCAGCAGAAAATCGCCGACGAATTGTCAATTCAAACATTTTTCACTCTCCTAATATATTATCGGGTTTTCTGTCTCTATTTATTTCATTTTTCACACTATCGATTATCTCTTGTTTCGATGCTGCTGCAGTGCCCAGTTTGCCCACTACTACTCCAGCGGCGTGAGATGATATAATTGCTGCTTCTCGAAGAGTCCCTCCGGCTGATACCACAGCGGTAAATACTCCGACCACAGAATCGCCTGCACCGGTGACATCATATACATCTCTCGCCATAGTGGGAAAATTCTCGATTTTTCCATCCGAATAAAACAAACTCATTCCCTCTGCACCGCGAGTTATCAATATATTATCCGCACCGGTGAGTTCTTTCAGTTTATTCCCAGCATTTATTAGGCTTTCATAATCGCGAATTTTTATATCTACAGCATCGCCAGCTTCTTTGGTATTTGGAGTTACTATGGATACTCCACTGTAAAGATTGAAATGCCGTTCCTTTGGGTCCACAGCCACAAATTTATTTCGTTTTCTCGCTTCGGGAACTATTCTTTTCAAAAGTGATTCACAAATTATTCCCTTGCCATAATCGGACAATATTATTCCAGCCACTTCGTCGATAGAATCCATAAACTTCTCCATTAACTTTTTCTCCACTGCAGCGGAGATATCGATGAGATTTTCTCTATCTATCCGCAGGACTTGTTGTCCTCGAGCGATTATTCTGGTCTTCGCAGTGGTAGGCCGGGTCTTTTCTACTACTATATGTTCACTGTCTATTTCGTATTCTATTAGCAAATCCGAAAATCTTTGCCCGAAAATATCCTTGCCGATTACACCGAATAGTAATGGTTTAGCACCCAGAGTCCTTACATTCCATGCTACATTTGCTGCGCCACCCAATCGAGCGGTCTCGCCGTTTACGAATACTATCGGCACTGGAGCTTCCGGTGATATTCTTTCCGCATCTCCCCAGATATATCTATCCAACATAATATCGCCTATTACTGCAATCGGCAAATTTTCCAATCGCTCGAATAATTGTGCTAATCTATCCAGTGGGACTATCATAATCGATACACTCCGAATAATTTATTTTGGTGTTTGTGCTGCCCAGCGAACCCATTTTATCCAGCGTTCCAATCCATCGCCATCTTTTGCTGATATGGTGAAAAATTTTGCCCCCGGATTTACTCGATAGCTCCGTTCACGGCAGGCATCGATATCGAAGTCCAGATATGGTGATAAATCGAGTTTCGAAAGGACTACCGCATCCGAACCGTAGAAAATAGTAGGATATTTTTCCGGTTTATCATCGCCCTCGGGCACGGACAGAACTACTACTCGGAAATTTTCTCCCAGTCGAAAATCCGCCGGACATACCAGATTGCCCACATTCTCCACAAATACTATATCATAATTTTCATCTAATTCGAGTTCGTGTAGTGCGTGATGCACCATTTTTGCATCCAGATGGCAGGTGCCGTGAGTGCGTATCTGATAGCAGGGCACATTTAAATTATCTATTCTCTGTTTATCACGGTCGGTTTCCAGGTCGCCCTCTATCACTGCGATTTTGTATTCATCGAGTAGCGCGGGAATGGTTTTTTCCAATAGAGTGGTCTTTCCAGCGCCGGGTGAACCCACTATATTGAACATCACTATTCCCAGTTTTTCGATATGCTGGCGATTGTGAACAGCCAATCGAGCATTTTCCTCTAAAACTTCGCGACCTACGGGAATTATTTCCTTTTTATTCTCGGTTTCCCCGCAACCGCATTCCTTACACATTTTATATACCTCCTCTATTTATACGAAACGACTTGACTAAATTTTACTATTATATAATATTGAATAGAAATCGAAAAAAGCAATAAAATTGTAGAGGAGCAAACGATGAAATTTGTAAAATCCTGGATATTCTGGATAATATATGCTTTGGTGCCGGTGATTTTGACTGTGATTTTCGACTGGCATAGAGAGACTATGGTGTATCTTTATTTTCTGGCAATCCTGGTAGCTATAGTAATCTGGTGGCTAAATGAAAAAGTTCGTCCTAAAGCAGAAAACGAATTCTAAAGAAATATCTATCCCAAAACAGAAATTTACTTTTTTATCTCTCTTACTGATTTAAAGTGTTTAATCAGACCGACTAAACAGCTATGGTGTAGAACCATTAGCATCGGTGGTATCGAATGATGTGGAGGATGGTCGAATAAAAAACCAAACAGTGGAATTATTAGAATGCTAAATATTTGAAAAGCTCGATTGTGCTGAAATTTATTATTCAAGAATATCGATAAAATTGCTAAACTATCTTCTAATTTAACGATATAGGATATTATTCAATATAAACCCAAATTTTTCACAATCTGCAGGATGATTTTGATTAAGTGATTAAAATATAGTAGTATTTTAACAAGCCCCGTTTATATTAGGGAATTTTTTTATCGCTTGCAAAATCGATAAATATGGTAAAATATTGTGTTAATGAAAAAAATAAAATAGGAGGGAAAAATGGAATATCCATTTATTCTGGGTGGTAAGGAAATTCACAGCGATGAGAAAATCGAGGTGAAATCTGTGTATGATGGAGATATAGTGGGTCGAGTCAGTTGTGCATCGTCGGAATGGATAGAACAGGCACTGGAAACAGTGCATTTTGCATTCGACCAAACCCGAGCACTTTGCGCCAGACATCGCGAGGATATATTACTTCGAGCAAAACATTTATTGGAAGAACGAGCAGAGGATTTTGCACAAATACTGGTAGCAGAAGTAGGGAAGACAATAACAGAGGCTCGCGGTGAGGTATCTCGCGCCTGTGAAACATTAGCACTTTCCGCCAGTCTGACTCGTGAGTCTATCGGCGAGGTAATTCCGTTCGATGTCGCTCCAAATGGCGAACATAAATGGGGATTCCATCAACGATTCCCACTTGGTCCGGTGTTGGCGATTACTCCATTTAATTTCCCGCTTAATCTGGCAATGCATAAATTGGCTCCAGCAATAGCGGTAGGAAATCCATTTATACTAAAACCAGCATCACAAACTCCAATCTCGGGTATTATGCTGGGAAAACTATTGCTGGATGCCGGTTATCCACATAGCGCAGTATCAGTGCTTCCCGGAAAAGGCAGTAAAGTCGGAATCCCGCTGGCAAAAGATGATAGAATAAAAGTAGTTACTTTCACTGGTAGTCCCCAGGTAGGTAAACTACTGGCATCATCGGTGGGAATAAAAAATATCGCACTGGAGTTGGGTTCCAATTCGGCGGCTATAGTTCTTTCCGATGCAGACATTTTCTGGGCATCCGATAGAATCGCAAAAGGTGCTACTGCACTGGCAGGGCAGGTGTGTATTTCCACTCAACGAGTATATGTAGAGGAACCCATATTCGACTCTTTTGTGGAGCATCTGGTGAGCGCGATGAAAAGAATCCAGCCGGGCAATCCGTTCGAGGAGCATACTCGTCTCGGTCCGATGATTTCCGGTGAGGATGTAGTTAGAATCGAACAGTGGATATCTGAAGCTGTCGATGCCGGTGGAGAAATACTTTGTGGTGGAAACCACAATGGCAAATTATTCGAACCCACCGTAGTTGCTAATGTTCCCCAGGATGCAAAATTGATTCAGCAGGAAGCATTTGCACCAGTAGTGGTTGTAAATAGCGTTTCTGAAATAAACGAGGCTATAGATATGGTAAATGATAGCAGATATGGATTGAATGTGGGAATTTTCACCAGAGATATTTTCTCTGCCCGGAAAGCATTTTCAGAAATCGATGTCGGTTCGGTTATTGTCAACGATGTCCCTACATTTCGCGCAGATATTATGCCATACGGTGGAATAAAAGATAGCGGATTAGGGCGAGAGGGACCGAAATATGCGATAGAACATATGACATATCACAAGACATTCTGTGCACATCAACCCGAACAAGAATAGCACAGATATTGTGCAGTCCCCCACACTGAAAATTGCGCATATTTATGTAATCGTCTGTAATACATACAATTGCAAATATTGGCATTACAATTGCGTATAGTAAGTGGGAATATAAAAAAGCGAGGTTTATGATGAGAAAATTTATCCTAATAAAATTATTGTTAGCCGGAATTGTTTTATTCTCCGGTTGCTATACGGTAATTTCTACCAAGAAATTCAGCCGAAAGGCCTGGAAAAAGTATCATAAAAACCAATATTTCGAGGATACCAAATGGGGCAGTGAATGGAATGATTATTATTGGAGTCCCAGGATAGATAAGAAAACCGAGCGTAAAGTTACTACCGAGAAAGAAGAGGAAGAAAAGATAATTCACGAGGGAGAAATTTATCAAATAGATGACGATGACAGAGACCACAGATATTATCATAATAATACCTGTTGTATGAGCAATTGCATTTTTCCATTTGATATATTTATTTCCGATGATGATAGCGACGATGATAGTGATGATGACACCGATACTCCAGAAACACCTGAAAAACCTGAAAGAAAACGAGGAATGTAAATTAAAGTAATAGGAGGGAAAAATGAGAACGCTAATTATCTCAGCGATGTTATTACTACTAATTGCGGGAATATTCGCAGGAAGCGAGAATGAAAATGTGGCAGATGAAATAATATATGCGGACAATTTCGTGGGAGTGGGAATGCGCGCTCTGGCAATGGGCGGAACTCATATCGCTCTCGCTCAAGACTATTCCGCAGCATATTATAATCCCGCATTATTGGGTTTTGTATTCGGAAATGAGGTCTCGGGAATGATTTCCATTCGGAATGGAAATTCCACCACCACAATCAATAATGGTCCCGAGAAAACATCAGATTTCAGTGCAGTAAAATTAAATAATCTTAGTGGAGTTATCTCCGCTAGAGCAAAACGCGGTGGAGTCGCTGTCGCAGTGGGATACTATCGTTATCAATCATTCGATTATTCCAATTATTTTGTGGGGGTTCGCTCCGATGATAATAGTATAACATCACTGGAAACATCCGATGGCGGAATGGGTTCGTTCTATCTCGCTGCCGGCGGTCAGGTATTAGAATATATATCTTTGGGCGCAACTATGGAGGCTATCACCGGTGCGCAAAATTATACCTGGAACTCCACAATATCAGGATTCGTGGATTCCTCAATAGTCGATACTATTTTACCGGCGACAGATTCTATTTTCTCGGATAAAATAACCGAGGATGTATCGGGAGTTACTGGACGATTCGGGATTGCTATCAGCCCAAATAAATATTTTACCTGGGGAGCACTGGTGAAATTCCCGTCATTGCTGAAAATAAAGCAGGAATGGGTTCAAAAGACCACTATTGAAAGAACCGACGATACCAGAGAGGAAATCGAATATTATCAATTCGAGGATAATATCGATATTACAATGCCTTTTCAATTTGGCACCGGTTTGGCATTAAAATCCCCGATAGTGAATGTATCTACGGATATCCTGTATTCCGATTGGCGACAAATCCGCTATCATAAACCCGCATATTTTATCCAGGAAAATCCATATATTCCAGATTCATATCGAGCGGTATTGTCATTTGGAGCGGGACTCGAATTTACACTCCCCATTAAATTTTTACCCACAAGAATAAGAGGTGGATATCGATATGACCCCATTCCATATAAACCGCTGAATATCGAAAAGGAAAGACAATTTTTCACCACAGGTATCGCTTTCCTTATCGAAAAGAGTATTTTATTGGAGGGTGCCGCTGTGTTTTCAAACTGGAAACGCTCATATTCTACTTCTCGGGGAAATGATATTTCTGAACGATATGAGATAACCGATATCTATATCGGATTATCATATAGATTTTGAATGTGATTATTCTTACAGCAAAACAAAAGTATATATTCACCACAGATAAACGCAGATGGAAAAATGCTATGATTATATGTCATTTTGATGTCGCCTTGTGGGCATAGAAATCTTAAATCACATCAATCACAATAATCGCAAATATTGTTTCCCAAATTAAACACCCTGCCAAATGATGTGCCTTCTTCTGTCTCCCTTAAATTAAGAAAGACGACTGATGACGAAGTCGGCATAGGGGATTAAAAAATGAATCATAACTAATAAAATATCAAAGTTTCACCAATCAGATTCAGTATTTTTTATAATATCCTACATTTTGATATTGACAATATAATTAAATCCTATATATAGTAATGTATATCTTATAGATGGAGGAAAAAATGAAGGTTAAATTAGTATTCTTTGTTCTATTTATTTCTATCCTGTTCGGTCAGGGTATCGATTCTACAATAGTTCTGGAAACAGAAAACTTTAGCAGTTGGATACCTGCCGGCTGGGAGGTTTATGATTATGGTGGTTCAGCTCCTGCCAATCAATGGTTTTCGCTTACTGTTGCTGGAGATAGCTCCGCAGCCATAATTTATTCAGGCTCGCGCGCCGATGACTGGCTTATTTCTCCTAATATCGGTTCTATTGCCGGTGCTTGTGATTCCATTATATTATCATACTGGCACGATTTCTCACACTGGACTGGCGAGGTAGGTTCGAGCTTTGTCCTGATATCTCACGATGATGCAATTTCATGGGAGGAAACCGTGGTGGTTTATCCCACCGCTACTCCCGCAGAAAATCAACTGGGCGATACCACTGTTCATATCGAATCTGCCGGTCCGTTTACGGGAAATGAAAGATTGGCATTTCGATATTCGCACGGAAATGGCGACCACTGGTATATAGACGATGTCAGAATCGTCAAATATATGTCAGAACCTGTCCCACCGGTGATAGACCATTCGCCTTTTTATTATCCGGGAATGCCATATTTTTATACCTCGTATCCCGAGACTGTGGATATATACGATATGACCGGAGTGGATAGTGTCACAATATGCTATGATATCGACTATTCTGATTCGTTCGTTTGCGATGCGATGACCTATATCGGCGGAGACCCCGATGCTCTCGGCTTATGGACTGGTCATATACCAGCTCAACCGCAATGGACTAATATTCGATACTTTTTCTATGCATTCGATTCGTTTTCTCCAACTTCTGCGGATACCTCCGATACATTCTCTCTGGTGGTTCAGGGGAAATATTACGCTTTCGACAATGTGGATTCTGACCCCGAGCGACCGGACACAGGCTGGGTGGATATCACCACTATGGGAGCATATACAGTCGATGATGAATGGCTGGCTATGACCGCCGATACCGCTATCGCACTCCCATTTACTTTTAGATTCTATGGAGTAGATTACCATACAGTGTATGTGCATATGTGTGGGATATTGAGATTTGGCGATAAAGGTTCGCCATTCGATGCGGAGGAAAATCAATATTTCCCCGACCCAGATACTACCGGTCCCAATGGAGTTATCGCCGGGTTGTGGGCAGAACTCGTCGCTTCAGAATCCATCGGTGGTGATATCTGGGTTTATGACTCCGATGATGATACATTTATCGTCCTGTATGATTCGGTAGCATGGAATTATCCCACCGGTGGAATACTGGATAATGTATTAACTATGGAAATAATATTGATTAGCCCGGATATTTGTTCCGAACCCGGTGGAAATAGCGAAATAATAATCAGATACAAGAAATTGAATGACGATTCAGTGTTATGCCATTCCACAGTTGGAGTGGAAAACGAAAGCGGAACTATCGGGGAGAATTATCTCTATGATTGTTCATATTCTTCCGATGCTGCGGGAATAGAGTCTGGACGAGCCATAAAATTCACTACCACTGCGCCATTATATTTCGGTGATGCTGGAACTATTTGGGGTTTCGCCGACCTCAGGGGAACTCCTGCTCCCGGCGATTCCGGATTATATATAGAATTAGTGGGTTCGGAACGAATTACATTTTCTAATGATACCGGTTTCTATGAATTTTTGGGCGTAATCCCAGGAGAATATTTCGTTCGAGCAAGATTGCCAGGATATAATTATGACGCATCGCCATCGTTTAATATCGCCGAGGGTGAAACTATCATATTGGATACATTATTTGTAACTCCTATTACCGCTCCAAATAGATATATAGAGGACTTCGAGGATAATGGAAATCCCGGCGAGACCTCGGATGGATGGCAATGGGGAGTATTTTCTACCAGTAATTTCACATATAGCACTATTCCACCACTTTGCAATCCACCAGAGAATGCTCACTCCGGCTCCGCTATGTGGGGAACTATATTGCAAGCTGAATACCAAAATGATGCATATTATTTCCTCGTATTCCCCACTGTGCCCACTATGGTGAAATTTTGGCATTATTACGATATCGAAGATGGAAATGATGGTGGAATGATTTTGTATTCTGAAAATTTCGGTGAAAGCTGGAATACCGCAAATCCTGTGGATGGATATGATGATTATATCGATATCCTGTCAGATTCTGGATTTACCGGCTGGTCTGGAGATTGGGTTCAGGACAGTATCGACTTGACTTCTACCGAGGCTACACATATCGGGTTCCTATTCGCCAGTGATTCTGCCAATACTCGCTCTGGATGGTATTTAGATGATGTGTTCGTGGTGAATCTTACTCATAGATACGGTCAGGTAGAGGGATATGTATATAATCCATCAGATTATACTTATATCTCTGGAGCTACCGTGATTGCCGATGGTGATTGGGATGAAAGCGATGCCACAGGTTTCTATGGTTTAGATAATGTAATCGCAGGCGCTTATGAAATGTGGGCGGGTGCCCCAGGATTCATCCCGAATTATATCGATATATTGATGGGTAATGGAAATGTGTTATCAAGAAATATTCCTTTAACTCCGATAGATGTTAGTCCACCGGCAGATGTGAACTATGTATGGGAATTCTCTTATGATGTAAATGAAACTTCTGTGGTTATTATATGCAATCCCACCGATGATACTATTAATATTTTTGTCGATTTGATAAATTCGACTTCAAAGACTGTTATTCCCAAGACATCCAGTTTAAGCATTGTGGATAGCTTAAATATCCACGATGTCTCTATGCTTTCCACTATACTCGCAGTGGGTTGTCGTGGTCCGGTTAGTCTATTCGATTTCTGGGTTACTTCCATAGATTCTATATATGGAAACAGGTTCAATTTCCAATTTAATTCCAGTGGAGAATATACCGGAAAACACAATTCTACATTTCCATATACCGGTCTGTCCAATTTACCGGGAGATATTGCTTACGATGGTCGAAGTATGTGGCAAACCGTTCCCGCAGTTCATACTATCTATGCCTGGGACCCCAATTCGGGAGATGTAATCGACTCCATAGTAGCACCAGTCGGCT
Source organism: bacterium (assembly GCA_003645115.1). GTDB lineage: Bacteria > UBP14 > UBA6098 > B30-G16 > B30-G16 > B30-G16. The sequence goes on from QNEG01000016.1 coordinate 9,743, forward strand.
CCGGATGGGATGAACCCGATGTGATGATATGGGGTTTGGCTTATGACCCCGCAAAAGATATATTCTATCTCGGTGATACTCTGGGAAAAATCTGGCAGATAGCAGGAACCGGTTGGGCTACTCCAGGCTCCACAATCAATGTATGGCAAGTGTATCAACCATATATGGGAAATTATGAGACTATATATGGATTGGCATTCGATTATCAGCGAAGGACTCTATGGGCATATGGAGCAGAACTATGGGGGATACTCGCAGAAGTCGATCCCGAATACCAGGATGGAAACATTCGTATAATTTCGCAAACCGATGAGTTCGCCGAATATAAAATCTATGGAATGGATATTAGCGCCGACCGCAAATTATGGGGCGTGTTCAAGGATACTTTGGGTGATTACAATGTATATGCCCTGGGTTATTTGTCCGATGGCAATTATCCGTGGGGATTCGCCGTTTATCCCCACTCGCTCACACTGGCAGAGGGAGAATGTGCTGAAATAAATCTTATATCCGGAACCAATATCCCCTGTGGGAGTATGAATCTTACACTGGGAATCTGGGCAGGAACAGAGGATGAAATATTCAGCGATGCGATGGAATATCCATTGAAAATGGTGGTCTCGAGAGCATTAAATCAAGGATGGAACCTGATATCCACACCGGTGCAAGCCGAACCGAATGATGTCTATATCCAGCTATCTGATAATATCTATCCATTCTATAATGAACCCGGACACACTAATATCTATGGTTGGGACCCAGAAAATGGGCGATATGTAGTGCCAGATAGTTTCGCTCGTGGCGAGGGCTATTTCGTTAAAGCATGGCATAATAATACTCATTTCGATATATCAGGAGCTCCGTATTATAGCGCATTTAATATGATACTTCCATATTATAGCTCCTCATTGAACCCCGGTTGGTTTCTGGTGGGAAATCCAGTGAATTACACTATCGATTGGGATATGATAGTAAATAGTCCCACTTTCGATGGTATCGCACCGATATATTATGTATTGACACCTTATGGCTGGGCGAGTTATAGCCCGGGATTCCCTGCTGGAACGGGTAGATTTATCCCGCCCTATGGTGGTTTCTTCGTGGTTGTCCTACCTGGAATGATGGGAAATTTGCCTATCGGTGAAAATTCATTCCTGCCGGTTCTTGCCAGAAAAAATAATACCGTTTCTACAGGCGATGATTTCACATTACGGCTGACAATTTCCACCGATGAAATCACAGATAAATGGAATTATATCGGCACTCGCAGCGATGCGACCGATGGTTTCGATTACCAATACGATGCTCCTGTTCCGCCAACTCGACCAGAAACCCCTAAAATTGCCTATCTGGTAAATGATGACAATTCACTGATGCGCGATATTCGAGCTACTATCGGTATGGATGAGGTTAAGTTATGGACATTAAATATCGATGGATTGGAAATCGGAGAATTAGTCACCATTAGCTGGCAAAGGAATAATATCCCCAACGAATTCGATTGTTCTCAAGGAATAGAACAAATAAACGAGATGTATTCGCTGGAATTGAACGACCCTACCGCCGATGAGCATATAGATATGCGCACCACCGACCATTATACTTTCACATACACAGGAATTAGAAATCTGAACATATCGGTTTCGGCTACCTATCTGGAAGCGGAAAATAACAAAATTCCTGAACAATTCGTTATAGAGAAAAATATTCCAAATCCATTTAATGCTAACACGGAAATTCGATTCGGAATTCCCCAAGATGGCAATGTATGTATAGAGATATTAGATATTTCTGGCAAATTGGTAAATATTCTAACCGATGATGAATACCAATCCGGTTGGCATAGTATATTATGGGCTGGAAAGGATAATAATGGCGATGATGTCTCCACCGGAATATATTTCTATCGAATTAGGACAGAATGCGATGTTAAGGTCGGTAGAATGATATTGTTGCGATAATAAAATACTAACGAGTAATTTATGTTTTCTTTTTCCCGAGACCGAGTTTTTCCAACATTCCCTTAGCCTTGATTCTGTTAAGTTTGAACCCCACATCGTTCGGTTCGAATCCCAATGCTAATCCCAGCAGTTGCGGATAATAAAGAACCGGGATTTTGAATTCGGTATGGTATTCTTTTTCCGCTTTTTTCTGGTTTCCTTCATAAATTACCGAACAAAACGGACAAACAAGAACCATCGCATCCACATCGAGAGCGTTTATTTTCTGAAGTTTTGAACCCGCCATTTTTATAGTAATTTCCTCTTCTACTCCTAAAATAGAACCGCCACAGCATTTTTCCTTATCGATATAGTTTCTGATACTCTCGGCACCGGTAGCTTCTATTAAATCATCCAGACTGGTAGGATTCTCGGGGTCGTCGAATCTATCATAGATTTTTGATGGCTTAAGATAATGACAGCCATAATGCGCCACTACTCTTATATCATCTAAAGGCAATTCTATCATCTGTTTGATATTGTCCACGCCGATATCTTCCCACAACATTCGAGCAAAATGTTTTACCTCGACATTGCCATTGTATTTCAATCCGAATTTTTCCAATTCCTTATTCACTTCGGATAATTTTTCCGGTCTGGAATGGAATATATGATTAGCTTCTTGAAGAGTCTCGGTGCAGGCGGAACAAAGTGTCAATATATCGAGATTTTGCTTTTCAGCTAATGCCAGATTTCTGGCAGCCATAATAAATCCCGCATCATTGCTAACCGACCTGACTGGGAATCCACAACAACTCAATTCCGGTATGTCAACCAGTTCTATTTCCAATTTTTCTGCGACTTTTCGCGCCGATAATTCGTAATTTAGTCCTCGAGTGGGAACCGAACACCCCAGAAATATTGCGTAAGCCATAGTCTATCCCCCGTATATTTAATTTAGAATTTGCATTTATCATTGGTTTGATTCGATATTTTCATTGCTGATTATTTCTCGCACAATATCACCGATACCCTTGCTATCGAGTATCTCCCGGATTTGTTCCGGTTCTTCGGGTATCTGTGGCAACCCGATTTTTTCTCTGCGAGCATTCAGGTCGCCTACCTCGTATAATCTTCCGTATCGGTAAATTTCCGCAGCTTGCATCGAGAATGCCTGATGGACTATATTATTTTTCACTGCTACATTCTTAAGAGCCATCATAAGTTCGGTGATAGTAACTCCTTGTGGGCATCGTTCCTGACAGGCGGTGCATCCTGCGCAAAGCCACACGAAATCGCTACCCAACACATCGTCTTTCATTCCCAGAAGCACCATATGAATAATTCTGCGAGG
>QNEG01000017.1 GCA_003645115.1 bacterium
CTATAATTCTCATAGCTCTGCGGCAGAATGCACAATCTATTGTTGTCATTGCGAGTTCTGAAATTCAAAAACTTTTGTTTTGAGTAATTTCGAGAATCCTCGAAAGTCTAATCCCGCTCTGGCGGAAAGATTTTCGGGAGATTAAAAAAAACTAAGTGAACTGCTAATAAGTGCGCTAATAAAGGATTGCTATGCTCTCCTGATAACTCGAGAGGATATTTTTCTATCTGCGTTTATCTGTGTCTATCTGTGGAAAATTTGTGTTTTGTTTTCGACAAAATTGTTTGAACCGCGATTTTGTTATTGGGAATTTATGGGGAGAGCCACACCGACTTTTCATCCAGTATGGCACGCAATTTTTCCACTAATTCTGCCGAGGCAGATGTAGAGTAAGATATGGAAATTGCACGGTAGGTCTTTTCGGAGGTCTGTATATGAAGATTGATTGGCACCTTGCCACTATATTTTTTCAGCAATGATATTATTTTGCTCAACTTCTTTTCATCCTCGTCTGCGGAAAATTTGATATGAATTCCACGACACAATTTCTTTCTGACCTGCGGTAATGGGATAATATTTTCTGCAATCAGCACTGGCGGTTCGGCATCTCGTTTCAATCTGCCCTCTACCCAGATAAGCGAACCCTTACTCAATATAGGACTATACTTATCCAGGATATTGGAATAGACAATCACTTTAATTTGTGCAGTGGTATCCTGTAAGTTGGCTATTCCGGTCTGTTTTTTCCCGCTGGAGCGTTTTCGTGAGAGGGAAAATTGAGTAATTAAACCAGCTACTCGAACTTTGGCATCCGATGAAATAGATAAAATTTCCTGAATGGCGCCGTGAGTGAAAGCTTTCAATTCATCCTGAAAATGTTGTAGCGGATGCCCCGATATGAAAACACCCAGGACATCTCTTTCGTGCTTAAGTTTTTCCAATGGACCCCATTCTGGGATTTTAATCAATTTCGGTCTATCGAAATTTGCGCCTTCCTCGCTCCCTGAAAATAACGATTGCGATAGACTTTGCTTTTGATTATCGCGGTAATTGCGCCATTGTTGCAATAAATCCATCGAGGAATATAGCATACTGCGTTTAAGCCCAAATGAATCGAATGCGCCAGCATCCACCAGGGATAGAAATGTTTTTTTATTCAGCACCGAGCTATCCACAGATTCCACGAATTGATAAATATCCTCGAATTTTCCACCTAATTTTTCTCGAGTTTCTACGATAGAGGTTATCGCTGAACTGCCTACATTTTTAATTTTTGCCAGTCCATATCTAATTCCATTACCCTCCACAGCGAAATGCTCGAAACTTTTATTCACATCTGGTGGATAAATGGGGATTCCCAGTCTCTTGCATTCGTGCAAAAATTCTTCCACATTTTTTTCATTTCGAGCAAATGTCAAACTGGCAGCGAGAAATTCCCGTGGATAATAACATTTAAGATATGCAGTTTGATATGCCAATATGGCATAAGCGGCACTATGAGATTTAGTGAAACCATATCCTGCAAACTCCTCGATAATATCGAAAACCTCATTGGCGAGTCTTTGGGATAGTCCTTTATCCACCGCCATTTGGACGAATTGGTTTCTCTGTTTAACCATAACTTCAGATTTTTTCTTGCCAATCGCTCTGCGCAGGATATCTGCCTGCCCCAGAGAATAACCAGCCAATCTTTGAGCCAGAAGCATCACCTGTTCTTGATACACTGCGATTCCATAAGTTCCTTTCAGCACATCCTCTACATCCGGATGAGGATAGGAGACTTTTTCCTTATTGTGTTTCCGAGCGATATAGCTGTCGATATATTGCATCGGTCCCGGACGATATAGTGCATTCATCGCTATCAAATCCTCGATGCAATCTGGTTTCAATTGTTTCAAATAGCGTCTCATACCATCACTTTCGAACTGGAATATTCCCGTTGTCTCGCCATCAGAAAATAACTTGAATACTTTCTTATCATCTTTTGGGATTTTTTCGAGAACGATAGTATTACCCAAATTTCCCGACGATTCTTTATCCGCGCTATTTTTATTTATCAAGCGAACACATTCTCGCAATATGGAGAGTGTGGTCAAACCGAGAAAATCCATCTTCAACAGACCTATCTTTTCGAGTGAGTCCTTATCGAATTGTGTGGTTATTTCACCTTTTGTGCTTTTGTATAGTGGGACATAATCAGTAAGTGCACCTGGAGTAATGACTACTCCAGCGGCGTGGACACCCGCATTGCGGGGAAAACCCTCCAGATGAGAGGCATAATCTATTACCTTTTTTACCAATTTATCTTCTCTATACAATTTTGCAAGTTGAGTAGAGGAATTCAATGCGCTTTTTATGGTAACATTCAGTTCATCGGGGATTAATGCAGTAATCGAATTTACATCCTTGAATGGTAAATTAAAAATTCTTCCTACATCCTTAATAGCGGCTCTCGCTTTCAAAGTATTGAATGTGATAATCTGACAAACTGCATCTTCCCCAAAACGATTCTTGGTGTATTCTATCACCTTATTTCTATGCAAATCATCGAAATCAATATCGAAATCGGGCATAGATACTCTTTCCGGATTGAGAAATCTTTCGAACAGTAAATTATATTCCATCGGATCTATATTGGTAATACCGAGGCAATATGCTACCAGACTACCCGCACCGGAACCTCTACCTGGACCGACCCAGGCACCGAGTTTCCTTGCATTATCAGTAAAATCTGCCACGATTGCGAAATAGCCAGCAAAATTCATTTTCTTAATCACTTCGAGCTCGTAATTCAATCTATTCTCTAATTTCTGGGTAATTCGATTGTATCGTTTTTTAAGTCCCTCACGCGATTTATAGTCGAGATAATCATCCACCGAGTCGAATTTGTCCGGCACCGGGAAATGAGGTAATTTAGATACACCTGTCTCGATTTGCACATCGGTTCGTTCGGCTATCCACAGCGTATTATCCAAGGATTCAGGAATCTCGGCGAACAACTCCTGCATTTGTTGAGCAGATTTCAAATAGAATTGGTCACTACCGAAACGCATACGATTGGGGTCATCCACCAGCTTATCCATTTGAATACATAGCATTTTATCGTGGAAATCGGAATCCTGGGCATCGATATAGTGCACATCATTAGTTGCTACCATACGAATTCCCATCTCTCTGGCAAGTTTTATCAATTTTGGAAGGACTCGTTTTTGTTCGGGTAGATTGTGGTCTTGCAGTTCGATAAAGAAATGCTCGGTCCCAAATCGCTCCAGAAACCATCGTGCAGTTTCTTTAGCGCCAGACCAATCTCCCTGAAGAATTTTCCATGGAATTTCACCGTGCAAACATCCAGACAGGACAAACAATCCTGCCGAATATTTTTCCAATATTTGTTTATCGATTCTCGGCTTATAATAGAATCCCTCCAGATATCCAATCGAGGAGAGCTTGATAAGATTATTATATCCGGTGTTATTTGCAGCTAAAACGGTAAGATGAAATCCACCCTGAATGCCTTTGGCAGGGTCTTTCCGCTCTTTTCGATTATCGGTGATGTAAAATTCCTGTCCTATTATGGGATGGATGCCAGCTTTTTTTGCAGATTGGTAAAATTCCAATGCACCGAACATATTGCCGTGGTCTGTAATGGCAATAGCCGGCATACCGAGTTCGTATGCTCGCCGAGTAAGTTCATCCAATCGGCAAGCGCCATCCAGAAGACTATACATCGTATGATTATGCAGGTGGACAAATTCATTAGCCATATTACACTCACCAATCTTAAATTACACATTATTTCGAAATAGTCAAAGTAATTTGGAAATTATGTGCACAAAACAGAGAATATTTCTATGTATAAATCTCTATTGTTTTTTCAATAGCCGTTCCAGGATTTCTACAAACTATCCTAAAACTTTCATTGCGAGTCCCGAAATTCCAAAACCTTTGTTTTGAGGATTTTCGGGAGATTGAAAAGACAAAGCAATTTTTCCATAATAGTGTAAATAAAAAAAGACTGCCGCTCCTTACAAGTCGGGTGCTCTCGCAAAGACATTATTAATAGTTTTTTTACAAATTTTCTACCTAACCAGGATTACCGTGCCACTGCAAACAACTTCTCCCTCCTGAACTATGATATATATGTAAATTCCATTTGGCAATGGATTTCCCTCGTTGTCGAGTCCGTTCCATTTTCGCTGTTCCAGTTCGGCAGCATCGCTAATCGGACCTATTTCTTCACGATAAACTTCTATTCCTCGCCCGTCGAAAATGATTAGTTCTGCGGTTCGTGCGAACATCGCCGGATAATCGAATACCACGAAATCGTTGATATTATTTCCATCGGGAGTAAATGGATTTGGTCGAATATAACAGGCTGCTTTGGGCACTGTGATGAACTGGAATTCGAGTTGTGAACAATTCGGTCCACAAAAATCGGGTAAATCACACACCTCGAAAGTAACCGATACGGTTTCTCCGGGAGCGAATTGTCCGAATACATTCTCCGGTATGAATCTGGATACCAAATAGGATTCATCGCCGGTGTGCACCAGATTCGATGTTTGGTCGATTCCATTGACTGTGAACCCAATGGATGCTTGGTCTATTCCCGATGCGATGTCGGTCGATTGTATCACGATATCCTGCTCATAATCTATCACCATAGATGATGTATCTGGCTCCAGTATGTCGATACCGGGTGGACTCCTGTCGATGTAGAATTGAATACAGGGAGTAGAACTGGCTGGATTTCCATATATATCCCCAGCGGATAACACACATATATCGATTACCGCTCCATCGGCGAACCCATCATCTGGATGGAATGTCAATGTGGGTTCTGACCAAACTATCTGGCTGGAATCCACAGTATATTCGATTCCATTTACGCTGACTACGATAGTCGAATCCACCAATCCATCCGGGTCAATTATAGTAATCACGATACTTTCCGGATAACAAGCTGAATATGCATTATCGAACGGGTGTTCAATCGAAATATCCGGACCATCACAGGGTTGAGTATGAAATGGCGGGTCGCCCTCCCAACCCCAGGGATTATCGAGCGTATCTATGATATATACATTGCCCGAGTCTATCTCTATCCATACCGACTCGGCAACACAATGTGGAATAGTATCGCTACAGTAATTATATGCGCTCACCGACCAATAATGAGTCTGTCCGCAGGGAACATCGAAAGAATAGGAAGTATCTGTAATTCCCGGTGCCACCATTTCTCCATCCACATAGACATCATAGTAAATGGGAGGAGTGCCATCGGTAGTGTGCCATATCAATGTCACCATTCCGGGGGGAAGAACTTCATCCGCCAGCGGAGATATCAACTCTCCATCGGTAACCGGTTCGAATTCAGAATACACCGTGATAGTATCATATTCCACGCAACCATAATCATCGGATATGATTAAGATATAAGTAGTGGTGCTTTCTGGCCATACGATAGGATTGGGAATAGTATCTATGGTATCGTTATGGGCAGTAATCCATAAGTATGTATATGGTTCTATTCCGCCGTATGCTGGTGGTTCTGCACCCAATTGGACTGAATTCCCATAGCATAGAACGATATCCTCGCAGGCATCTATTTCCAGTCTGCAGGGCGGAGTAATAAAAAACCAGCAGGTATCCAGCACATTTGGAGCACATAAGTCTGGTAAATCCTCGGCATTCACACAAACCCAAATGGTCTCTGCTGGAGTAAATTCGATGTCCGCAAGTGATGCCCAGAAAGAATCATCCTCGGTAGAATAAGTCAATATAGTAGTGTCGCCATCGATTATTATGGTCAACTCTACCGAACCGATGTCCAATCCAGATAGCGAATCTTCCAATCTAAATCCAATAGAATCGGGAATAATAAGCAGTTCTCCGGTTGGATATTCATTCCATATCACCGGTGAGGAATTATCCATATAGAAAATCATCGAATCTGCTATTCCATCCTCGATAGTGTTTCCCAGCGAATCCTGGGCGGTTAGAATATGAATGCACACAGTATCGTCGTTTGCCAATGGCGGTTCCGGGACAAACCAGAACTGAAGCGAATCCGCCCATTCTACCAATCCGGAAATTTCTGTGTCGAATATAGTATATGTCTCACAATCTGAACAATCACCACCGGTGCATAGCTCGAAACTAATGGACGAAGTAATAATGCCATTCTCATCTTCGATAAATATAAGGATAGAATCGGAATCACAAGCAGACCAAACGAAATCATCGGGATATCGAATTTCGGATACTGGGCCGCCAGCGGAGACGTAAAATGTGCAGCAGGTATCCACCGAGTTTGCGGGACAAATGTCATCGGCACAATCTGTCAAATGCCAGCATATTTCGACTTCATCACCGCCAGAGAAACTGATACCGAAGTCATCTGGGTCGAATACCAATCGTCCAGCTATTATTTCGATTTCGCCATCGATATAACTATACGATAATGTATCATTAATGGTCAGTCGAGAGCTATCCATTGTAATTCCGCAACCGCTATCATAAGGCTGAATGGAAATTTCTGGCGAGCGGTCTGGAATAGAATCACCGCAGGCGGGACTCCAATCTAATGCTATCGGAGGAATCCTATCCATTGCAAAAGTCCATTCCAGTGAATCTGCCAGTTCGTTTCCGAGCATATCCTGTGCAGAGAGGAGTCTGACCGTGATAGTTCCCTCATCGGGGAATGGCGAACCCGGAATGAAAATTAGTGTATCATCGTGGAAATGGAGTCCAGCATCACCCCAATATATTGTTCCAATAGTGGAAATCTGGAGTGTTATTGTGGATGTATCCACACCGGGAAGAGAATCCCATAACCATATAGATATAGAATCCTCTGGGCAGGAACTAACCACATCGGGTGGAATGTAAATCACATCAGCTTGCGGACCCTCACAATCCAAACTGAATGTCCACGAAGTATCGAGAATATTGTCATCACAATAATCGGTAGAATCGGTAGCTACCACACGAATCTCCACAGTATCGCATCCTGAAAATTCCACGCAGGAAGAGTCGATGGATATTAGGAAACAATGACCATCACAATATCCTGGTATTATTTCCACGCAGGGGTCATCCGAATCGAATAATATCCCATTCACATATATCTGAATTGAATTACTGTCTGGAGCAGATAGCCAATCCACAATTTCGAACTGTATTTCTATATCCTCCGAAAACAAAATAGTATCATCCGGTGGAAATGCGGTGGAAATATAAGGCGGAGAGATATCCACAAAAAATGTCCAGCATAGCGAATCACCGGTAAGTGGATTTCCATACATATCCTCAGCAGAAAGCAAACAAATATCGATAGTATCGCCATCGGAGAATGATGGGTCGGGAATAAATTCGAGATATGGGTCGGTCCAATTAACCTCGGCAGAATCGACAGTATATTCTATTCCATTCACTCGAATTGTAATGGTTTCCTCACGAATACTATCTCCTTCGATTCTAACCACAATGGTTTCTGGGATGCAGGAAGACCAGGAGTTATCGATAGGTCGTTGGATATATGCCACCGGACCTTCACAGGGATAAGTATAAAACGGTGGGTCGGCTGATGCAGAATAACCCCAGGGATTGGTCACAGTATCGGCTAAATATATGTTGAGTGAATCTATTGTCGCCACTACACCGGTGGAATCACAGCGGGGTATAGATGAGGAACAAGAATTGTATCCAACAATAGTCCATCTATGAGTCTCATCGCAACCGACATCGAAACTATGCGATGTATCAGTAATACCCGATGCTACTTCCACACCATCGATAATTACATTGTAATAAATTGGTTCGGTGCCATCGAGTGAATGCCAGATTAAAGTGACAGTCCCCGGTGGAAGCATAGTATCTGCTGAAGGATACAACAATTCGACAGTGGTTATTCTCTCGAATTCAGATGAGACCATAACAGTATCGAAAACTACACAACCGTAATCATCCTCCACGCGCAGAATGTATATGGTTGTGGATTCTGGAGATACGGTCGGATTAGGGCTTGTGCTCACAGTATCGCCATCGGCAGTAGTCCATAAATATAAATAAGGAGGAGTTCCGCTCCAGGCTGGCGGTTCTGCGCCCAATGATACTTCCATTCCCGGACAAAGAACTATATCCTCGCAGGCAGAAATCTCTAAATCGCAAGGATATATCATAAACATCCAGCAGGTATCGAGGACATTGGGGTCACAATAATCGGGATTATCCTGGGCGTGAACACATATCTGGACAGTATCTCCTGGAGCGAAATCGTATCCGCTCAAATCGAACCAGATTGAGTCATCCGATACAACCAGTCCGCTATCCAAAGAAAGTGAAGTGGTGTCGCCAGAGAAAATTATATTCGCAATAACCGACGAGGAATCCAAGCCGGATAATGTATCCTGTAGATGAAAACCGGCATAAAGTGGGATAGAATCGATTTCTCCGGTGGGGAATTCAGCCCAGAAATGAGGTGTAGATAAGTCGATATCGAAACTCCAGCATACCGGTGATTCGAGACAATTGTAATGGACATCGCAGACAGAATCGAGGCAGACATCGATATATTCACCATCTATCCACACCGGCGATGGAACAAAGCGCAATGTCTCGCCATCGAAAGTGAGTTGTGGGTCATCGATATGATAATCGGTGCCATTTACATTCAGCGATATCGATGCATCATCCACACCTTCGGCATCGATAATAGTCATAATTATATTCTGGTCCTCGCAGGCAGACCAAGTATTAGGCAATGGTTCCTCGATATACACTTGAGGACCCTCGCAGGGATATATATAAAATGTCCATTCTGATGAGAGCACATTCCCGCAGCCATTTTCGGCAATGACAGACCAGATATATGTGGAACCACACTCTGCTCCAGTAAATATATAGGAAGTATCTGTAGTAGTGGTTAGTGTCTCGCCATTCACTATAACATAATATATTTCCGCATCTGATGAATTGTTCCAAAAAAGCTCGATAGCGCCCAATAACAGTGAATCCTCATCCGGTGGAGAAATCAAATCGAAAGATGATGGCATAGGCAATATGTGGATATACATACTATCTTTTGCTACGCATCCATTATCATCGGTCACCGTGCAAATATACCATCGCGATGTGTCACCGATAATTCCAGTATTAGCTGAATCTGGGGAAATAACCGTCTCCGATGGATTCCAATTCACCGAATATGGTTCCACTCCATCCGAGATATTCGCTGAAACATAAGCAGTATCACCGAAACATATGGATGAATCTCCACCGACCGATACGAACAATTCATCCACAATAATTACCACTGTGTCTGTATCTGCACAGCCGAAATAATCGAGAACGGAAAGATAATAAGTAGATGTGGTTTCTGGATATGCAAAAGTATTGGCAGTATGTGGAGAACTCAACCCAATCTCGGGAATCCAATTGTATTCATATGGAGCGGTTCCGCTTATCACAGTGGAATTCAATTCCACAGTATCACCGGAACACAAAATGATTGTATCTCCCAATATATCTACACTCGGCGGATCGACCAACGGAAATACCAGACAATGAGTGATATTATATGGACCGATAGGGTCGTCTATCGATGATACGAAAAAGTCATCGATATACCATCCATTAGAAGTAGATGGATCGGGAAGGAATGCTCCAGTGCCAAACCTGAACCTGACTTCGAGTAGGTCTCCGGGAGCACAATATCCGAGCGAAATCAAGTCCAAACTTTGCACTTGAATCCAACCACCAGTATCGTTGCAATATGTAAGCTTATACGCCAGTGGATTGGAGATTCCATTTCTGATATAACCAGAATAACGAGGAGATAGCATTCCGGTGGCAAATTCATCCACTTGTTGCCAGCCGGTTCCGTTTACATTTATTTCCAAAATTCCGCCATCGATACCCTCCATAGAGACTCCACTTTCTCTTGCATCCAGCCAGTGCCAGAAATGAATATAGCATTCGGTGAATCCAGTCAGGTCGAATGGTGCGGTAGTGGTAAGAGACCAATCACCAGCCTCGGGATACATACCGCCCGATGCGGGAATACCAGCTATTCCAGTGCCCGATGGCGGACTGGAGGCTCGAGGCGCCACAGTAGAAACATCTGTATAATCGAAATTACCGGTGGGTTCGCCAACAAATAATCGCAATGTATCATCATCGAAATTGTCTCGAAAACCCTGAACGGAATCGGCAGAAGTAAGCAAAACCTCGAAACATCTATTTCCTACCAGTGAATCATCGGCATAGATTTGCCAGGATGTAAACATAGTCTCTGCGGGTGCGATGTCTCCCAGATTTACTATGCTATCTCCACCCGCGAGATGTAGTCCCGGTGGCAATATTATAGTGGCGGTTACCGAATGAACCATAGTTCCACCGGAATTCCACACGGAGAAATCTGCGGTAAATGGATTAGGGTCGAATCTACAATCGACTGCGGAAATTGCCAATGGTGCATCCAGTATCCAATCCAATTCACCGTGTTCGGGACCACCACCGATATAGAAATCGTCGATTAACCAACCTCGAAATGCGTTATACAATTGGTCAACAGTATCGAAATTGAATTTTATCTGTATATCGTGTCCAGCGTAAGCGGATAAATCATAAGTCCACAGGACCCATTGTCCGTATTGAAGATAACCACCGCTGGAATATGAATCGTTTTCATTCCATCCGGTGAGTCTGGAGAAAGGTGGATTGAGTGTGTCTATCGGTGTCCATGCGCCGCCATCGATAGAGACAGAAATTTCCATTACATCGAATGAGTAAATATCTATACACTCTACTTCCCACCAGGTCCAGAACGACATATACACATTGGACAATCCAGCAGTATTAAAAACTGGAGTAATAAGCCAGGCTTTCATCCAACAATACGAATTTCCATAAGCGCTATCCTCCATCAATGGAACAGTTAAATCGGGATCGTAAGGGTCTCCCACGAATGTTCCATTTATCATACTCCCACACCACCAGGCGCGAGTTCCGCTGTGAGCCTCGGGAAGATATGCGACAGTTATTCCATCGATGACCTCCTCGGGATAATCGACATGGTCAGGAAAAATATCAGGTGCTACTTGAATTAGCTCTGGGTTGTTTACCCAATTCCATTGGATATTGGAACAATATGATAATGGTGGTAAATGAATACAAGTGGGGTCTCGTTCATTATCCATAGTCCATCCAGTAATATCACTTTCGAAATCATTGGAATAGGGGACAGGGACAGTAATAGCCTCCGGAGCGAATGGGGTGGGTTCATACTCATTAATTCTCGGTGGAACTATTCGTCCCGCAGATAATCCTGAAATTACCAATGAAATCGTCCCCAAAATCGCTAATTTATACCCATTCATTTAATTCACCTCACTATAATATAATACAGATGCTCCCACCGGCAAATTTAGATGCCGTGCGACTATCTCACATTTCACTGTCAATAGGAAAAAAATATCCCTATCCACATCGTTCAGGGTCTCATAATTTCCTTGCCCTTTCGATATAATAATATCGCATTTTTCAAATAAATTTGCAAACAATTTCGAAATTTGTGTAAATAAAATTCCGGGAGCAGAACATCCAGTGGATATAATTTCTGCGAATTCATCTATGCCCGATTTATAAGCATCCTCACGAGTAGCATCGTTTATTATCGGCGATTCACGCACCGCATAGTATATTTTCATCTCCGGATATATATTTCGAATCACACTCGACAGGACCTTATCGAATACGGTTTCACCAGCATTATCGCCGATTATCAATACAGAATTTGCAGCTGGCAATTTTTCCGATAATATATCCGAATGCCATATCCGATGTTCCATATTTATTGCATCGTGAAGGACTCGTTCTATATTTCGTATTTCACTTTGCGCACCGAGATCGATTATATTTCCTGCCGAGGATATTCGAAGTGCCATATCCAATTTATTCGCCGAAACATTCACATAATCGAGTAATCGTGGATATAACGATAGAGCGAGTTTTATATGCTTCTGTTTGATATCATAATACGGATCGGTTTCACCGGATACTTCATTCACTATGCTATATACCAGGCTTCCTATTTCTGGCGGTGGTGTCGCCATATCGATATCCTTGATATTTTCTCCCAATCGGGACAGTATATGCAGGATTTTTTGTTCAGATAAACCAGCTATTCTGCCGGCTCGTATCGCCTGATAAAAAAAACACGGTATGCAATCTATATATGAACGCATAATTATTCTCAAAGTCTAGGGTTAACTATATTTGTGTAAATAGAACCGAAGGTATAGCTTATTCCAAAATAAGAATTGAATCTATATGTAGTTTTGAGTTCTCTTATTCTTAAATATACTTCTTCCTCGGTAGCACCACTTCGTGGAAGACTAATTTGATTGTGAATAAAGGAATAGTTTCCATGTCCATTTAAGCTGAGTCCCTCTATCAGGTTTAATGAAAAACCGACACCAATAGACAATCGGTTCATCAAGATATCGTGAAGGTAATGAGAACCACTCAAATACATATACATATTACCCCATTGTTGTGTTGTCCGGAAATTAAGAGTCAACCTGTTCTCGAATAGATATTCTGAATTCTTGAAATAAATAGTTTCCTCATAATAGTCATTATGTTTTGCATTAAATGAATAATAACAGGTTAAACTTTTGGTATTATATTCTTCATAAGGGAACACATTAAATTCTATAGCTGGCGATAAATATATTCCCAATTTCACATTGTTATAAGTATTAGAAAAAGCGCCAGTTTTTCCGCCAATTGACCAGTGTTCTGCCATGCTATATGCATAATATACTGAGAAACTTTGTCCTCGAGAAATAGAGATTGTGGTGATATCTGCATAATCGTAAAGTTGTTCATCATAGTTTAACCCTAAATAAAATATTAATTTATGCATTTCGGTAATTCTTTGTGCCCTGATA
>QNEG01000018.1 GCA_003645115.1 bacterium
GCCACTAACACCAGTTTTACCGCAGGATTGGTTACTTATGGACCATATTACATTCACCACCCGGTATTTACCAATCCCGATGATGGTGATTGCAATGACTGGGATACATTGACTTTCGAAATTTGTGGTCTGGAAGAAGCACAATATTATTTCCGGGTTTATGCTATCGACCGCAATGGCAATGTGTCAGAATATTCCAATTTGGTGAACACCCGGTTCGATAATACTCCACCTGCACCAGTTTCAATAGATTCCATTAACTCTTATGCTACCTGCACCGAGGAAATGAAAATCGAGGTATGCTGGCGACAAACTACCGATGCCGGTATCGGTGTGGATGAATATAATATATATCGTTCGGATACGCCCGGTGTTCTTGGAACTGTAGTGGGCACTGTGGACCATAGTCCATTGATTTCTGCATATTGCTGGACAGATGTCACTCCAAATTCTACTAATAATTTCAGAGATAATTTCTATACTATTTCTGCGCTGGATAATTTCGGGCTGGAAAATATTAGTGGAATTCAGCGAGGTTTTGGCGAGGGAACTCCACCATATCCAGTTAGAATCGATACTGTATATCCACAATTTATCAGCGGAGAAATGCACATAGTTATCGAGTGGAGCGATACCACACCACCCGATTATGGAACTGGTGGAATTGGCAATTCATATAGAGTCGAACACACCGGCGATGTTTCCTGGTTGTGTATCGGCGACCCGGATATTATCGATATCGAGGAACCAACTTATGCTCATACAATGGTCCTGCCTCGTTCTATTATTATGGGTTCACCGAACAGATTTTTCCATATCGCTACTATAGACCCATGGGGAAATGAAAGTGGATATTCCCAGCCTTATCAATATACCGACTCCAGCTGGGCTGCTGATTCTATTGTTATGCATTTATACCACGGCTGGAATATGGTCGGATTACCCCTATTGCCCGTAAGCCTTTATTATCGCGATATATTCCCATCGGTTATGGGTGATGCATTGACTTATTCAGCGGGCGCTGGATTTATCACTATGGAAGATTTGGAAATAGGTTATGGATATTGGGTATATAATCCCGGCGATATGGATATCGAAGTGTTAGGTTATCGAATACCCTATCTCAACCGAGAACTTCCCCAACCTGGATACTATATGGTCAGTGGAATTACCGATACCACAGGTTTCTCGATTACTCCAGAAAGTGCACTCAGCGTAAGTAATGTTATCTGGTATAATCCAGAAACGGGAACTTACGAATTTGCAGATGAACTAGAACCCGGCAAGGGATATTGGATTTTAGTGGAGGGCGATTGCCAATACGATGTCCCCGGTGGAACCAGAAAACAATTTAATTATCAGCCACAATGGAGTGCCGAGATATTGGTCAATGAACAACCATTGATTTTCGGTATCGGTTCTAATAATTTGGATGTTAAGATGCCGCCATCGCCACCGGAAAAAGTGTTGCCATCACTATTGTCCGAAACTGGCGAAAATATGATTGTGGATTTCTCCGAACATCCAGAATGGACTATTCGGTTGCCCGAAAAAGCTCGATTGGTCTGGAATTCCTCCCAAAATGCAACAGCACACGGATTATTCATTTATACCAGTTCTACTGTGGTGAATATGTCCGAGCAAAATGATATAATCCTCGATGCTGGAGAATACAAATTGGTTTGGGATAATGTCTATCCCGAAAAATTCGAGGTTTCTACTCATCCCAATCCATTCAATTCACGAATGCAGATTTCGTTGAGTGTGCCCGATGAAGATTATTGCGAAGTAAATATTATTTCTGTTGATGGTAAGAAAGTTAGGAATTTATGGAGTGGGAAATTATCTGCTGGTAAGCATACTTTCCACTGGAATGGTTCCAATGATAAGGGCGAACAAATGCCCTGTGGAATTTATTTGGTTAGGACACAGTTGGGAAATTCTGTGATAAATAAACGAATACTGTTTTTGAAATGATATAGGAAGTTATGAAATTTATACTTATAAAAAATCAAAGGAGTTAAGATATGAGGCGGATTGGAATTTTGATAATACTGAGTGTCGGATTTATATCGGTCTGGGCACAGGGAGCACCCACACTTAATCCACTGTCAGAATACACCGGTGGATATACCTGCCAGATTAGCTGGACTATTCCCGATACCGCAGAACCTTATGTATATCATATTCAGGTATTGCGAGTAGATAGCGGAGAGACTACTTTTCCCGATTCTCTGGATAATATGTATTCCGACAGTATATTCTCTATATTCCCTATTCCAATTTCATCTGTTCCGGGGAATTCATTTACGGTGGGACTCGATTCTACCAGCACCTTAGCGGATGACCCGCTGGTAGATGGCGCCAGATATTGCTATCGAGTGCGATATAAATATTCACCCAGCGAGGGCGAATACTTATTCTCCGAATGGTCTAATGTAGAGTGTTCCTGGCAGGATAATTCCCCGCCGGTAGTGGGTGTTGAACCGCTGAATATTTGGACTAACACTACCAGCGCTACCGTTAATTGCTCACTTTACGATGATATCTCCGATAGAATTGCCAGCGCAAAATTATACTATCGCACCGATTCCACTTCCGAGTGGGAATTTTATTCCGAGAGAACAGAATCCGGAACTGGAGTAGTGCATATCGATTTCGTGTTCGATTCGGAGGAAGATGGATATTATGAATTCTATGTGGTTGGCGTGGATGAATTGGGCAACCAGACATCGTTGTTTGCAGGAATAGATCCGGCTCCAAAACATACCTGGACCAGATTCGACACCGAGGAACCAGTCGCCTCACTGGAACCCGATGATTTCGAGGAATATTATACAGTCCGCTCGATAGACCTTCCATTTTCTGCATCGGATACATATAGCGGAGTTAAAAGGGTGGAAATTTATTATCGAAGAGATGGTGGTGCACCCGCTCTTTTCGATGAACATATTTACACCGGACTACTCGATTTGACCGCACTGGATACTTTCACTACATCTCACGATGGAATATTCGAATTGTATCTTACCGCCACCGATTCTGCGGATAATGTGGAATCATCCACCGATGCCGAAGTTTCATTCAATGTGGATACACGAGCTCCGCAATTCGATGCTACAAATGCGGTGGATACCACTACAGTGTCGCATCGATACGATGTCCCTGCAGAAGCCAATTATAGCAACGATGTGTCCATTTTTGTCGAACCCGAAACTGCTGTGGATAATCCACCAGCGGGAGATACTTATTCATCACAAATCGAGAGTGTATATATCGCGCAAAGTGCAGCTTTTGGTGTGAATTTACAAGTTTTCCCATATTCGGCGGGAGAAAATTATCTTTACGAAATGACCACCGGCGATGAGACCAAAGAAATATTTGTCAAACTCAAGGATTTCGCCGGGAATTTCTCCACCGTTAAATCACAGGATGTTATTCTGGATACCGATGCACCGACTATGCGAAGTATTACCATTTTCGATTTGACCGCATCGGTGCCTACCGATACTACAGATTCTGTTCAGGTTAAAGTCCATATCGATCCCCACCCTGACAGTTCGCCTTATTATAAAATTTTCCTGACACAGGATATTTCTGAATTGGATAATATCCCATCCGAGGGATGGCAGGATATCGATGATACATTATTGTTCACTTTCGAAGATGTGGTGGAAAGCGGATGGGTTTATGTATATGCGGTTCTGAAAGATTCTGCCGGCAATGTTTCCGAGGAAGTTAGCGATTCTATTTATTATAATGCAAATCAATTGAAGTATGTGAATTTATTATCTATATGCGATTTCGATGGTCCAGACACCACCGGAACTTATACTGATACCACCAAAATAATAGTCAGAGTATCCTATGGTAGAGATATAGATTCTATCGCTATCTGGGATGATAGAGGTAGCCCGATATATTATTCTGTGCCTACTCCAGCGGCAGCAGAAACTACCGATACTATTATTCATACTTTCGAACCCGGCGATGGAACTCGATGGATATATGCACGAGGAAAATGTATCCTCGACCCTATTCCCACAGCAACAGAATCACTCGGAATTATACTGGATACCAGAAATCCCATATTGCCATCGTTGGTAGTCCGTGATGCCTCCACTGGATACGACCCTACCGATACATCCGAGGTTTCCGATTCTGCATATACCAATAGCCCCACCGTAGAGGTGGAATTCAATGGACCTTATGACCCGGTCGGTCCGGTTGGTTCGGGAATTTATCATTTTAAATTAACCTGCTCAGGAACAGAATTAGAAGTAGGATACTCCGATATCACCACATTTAATTTACCCGATACCGATGCTGTCCGAAATGTTAATGGTTATGTTCAAGATTCTGCGGGCAACTGGTCGGCATCGTTTACTCACCAGATAACACTGGACAGATACCGTCCCACTATCACATCGGTAGTGCTTCAGGATAGTGCCTCGGGTGATGAAAATTACACCAGTGATTTGACTGTTCGAGTGGTCACTGTTGCCGAGGATGGTTCGATGGGCAATCCCGCTTATATAGCTTTCTTCGAGGATGCCGACGATTGGCCTCAAAATCTCGATGAACACTGGCAGGATTATAATTCGCAACTGTATTATACTTTCGTCGATACCGAAACCGGATATAAAACTTTATATATAGCGGTAAAGGATAGGGCGGGAAATATTAGTCTTATCGCCAGCGACCAAATCCAATATGGAACATCCATTATTTGTAATTTCTCCTTATATGATACGGATAGAGGAACAGATTATACTGTTTATACTAACTCACGAACAGTTGGTGTCGAATTCAATCCGGTTGGAACGCCACCAGCAGATTATTTTCTTTCGGAGGATTCTTCTGCAACATATGACTGGAGACCATATCCATCCACAGGGATGACTACTTTTACTGTATCTACTGGCGAGGGAGAAAAGGTAGTCTATGGCTGGCTTCGCTCTGTCTCGCACATAATCTCTCCGCAAGCATCGGCGACTATTATATTGGATAGAACTCAACCCGATTTGCCACAAAGTTTCAATCTTTGGGACACTACCAGTCAGGAAATATGGCCCACTACTTTTTATGCACATATGGGTTGGTCGAATGATATTTATGTATATTCTTCCATTCCCCAAGCTTATGATACTCTCTCCGGTGTGGAATCATTGCATTTTCTGGGTCCATTTATACACGACCTGTGGGCAGATAGACCGTATGTCCCTATTGAGGGCGGAATTATGGTCACATACCCTAATGACAGCGTGGAACTCATCCTCGATGGCACCGAGGGAAGTTTCGATATAATCGGCGGAGCTATGGATGTAGCAGGAAATTGGAACGATATAATTGTGCACGGTGGATACGATACTATCGCTCCTACTCTGGAGATTCGTCCATTCACTCACGATGACCCCACTACATTGCCAGCTACTATTCCGATGTCCATTACCGATGACCCCGATGGTGGACATCTGTGGAAAGTGTGTTTTAAAATCAGTGCGCCAGAAACTATAGTTTGCGCAGAATATTCTGAGGAATGGGGCGATTATCCCGATTTCGATGTAGATTTTCCCGGCGCCGAATTCCTGTCCCCAGATACTCTTTACTTTATCGAAATCGTGGCGGTAGATTCCGCTGGTAATCCCAGTAATCTCGTCACCTGGATTCCCGGAAAGATGGAATATTTCGTTGTAGATCCACACGATACTTTGGATAGCGAATTCACCGGGACAGATACTGTGCTCACTGTGGTAAATGCAGATGTAGAACCAGATTTTATGAGATTCGCCAGCGACTCCTCGAACCTTATGGATCAGGAATGGAAAGAATTCTCGCCTATCGATACTTTCCTGTTTGGTAATGCCAGAAATGAAATGAAATATGTATATGCACAATTCAAGTTCGGTGAATATGAGACACCGGTTATTTTGGATACTATATTCCTGGATACTATTCCCCCCAGCGTGGATAGAGTAGATGCATTCGACCAGGAAACCGACGACCCTAATTGGTCGAGTTCACAAACTGTGAAAATAGTGGCAACTAATCCGCAGGATACTCCACCCGGCGAGGTTTATGCGTTCAAAGTATCCGAATCGCCAAATTTCGATTACAATGTGCGAATGGTGCTGATGGATGAAAACAATAGTGGATTGTATCAGGTGGCGGATATCCCATATCAGCCAACCAGTGATGACCCACAGGAACTGTGGGATGTCCTTCACTCCGGAGCCAGAATGTTATATGTCCAGGTGCTGGACCGCGCCGAAAATCCTGCTCCTACTAAAAATACTTCCATAGTGGTAGATTGGGACCCGGCGAAAGTTATCAATTTCCCCAATCCATTCAATCCCCAGCAGAGAGAGACCTTTATTCGAGTTAAAGCGAAAAGTCCGGGTGCCACTGTGGAAATAAATATATACGATATGTTCGGAAATCCAGTATGGAATACCACATATACGCTAAAATCAGATTCTCGCGAGGCAGATATCCCCTGGGATGGCAAAAATTCCAATGGAGATATAGTAGGTAATGGCGGATATATTTGTGTGGTAGATTTTGGCGATGAAGTGGTGAAAAGAAAGATTGCTGTATGGAAAGGTGAATAAATGCAACAATTTGGAAATAAAATAAAATTTATTTATAGAAAAGGGGGCTCACCTATGAGGTGGATTCGATTTCTAACAGCAATAATAATTTTAATAACCGTGTCCGTATTATCAGCTCAATACGGGCAAGCAGGAGATTTCCTGCGATTCGGCGCTAATGCTCGCTCATTGGCTATGGGCGGAAGTTATACCGTTTTGGCTAAAAATGCCGATGCATTACTGTATAACCCCGCAGGACTCGCAAATACTGAACGATGGGAACTTTCACTCACCCACGCACAATTATTTCTCGATTCAAGATACGATTTCCTGTCTTTTGCTTATCCGCTGGGTTTGCGCAGTGGAATCGGATTAGCTATTGCCGATATTGGCGTTTCAAAATTCGATGGCAGAGATGAATTCGGAACCGCTACCGGCGAATTCGATATGCACAATATGGGTATTATGGCTGGATATGGACGATGGTTGATGGGTAGGAAATTTAGAGTGGGCGTATCTGCTAAATTTTTAATGACATCGATGGGAGAAAATTCCGCTTCCGGATTCGGAGGTGTAGATGTCGGCATTATAACCAAGGAAGTCCTGCGCAATTTTAGATTTGGATTGGCTGTCCAGAATATCGGCGCACTGGATGTCGCCGGTGAAAAATTACCGATGACTATTCGTGGCAGTGTCGGATTTCGTGCATTGCGAAGTCTATATTTGCTCGCCGATGTGGATATAGTCGGTAGCACATTCAAACCGAAAATCGGCGCCGAATTCGAACTGAATAGATACATTACACTGCGCGCAGGATATAATATGACAGAAATCACCGCAGGAGTCGGTTTTGCAGTGGAACGAATGATTCGTTCGTTGGAGAAAATGGGACACCCATTGCTCGACTATAGCGCAGGATTGATGAATCCACTGGGAAATGACTTCGGCAGAGTTTCACTGACCTTGCGAGGAAAAGACAGAACTCCTCCACCACCGCCTCCCAAAGTCTCTATTTGCGACCATTTGAGTGAATACGAGGGCGCACTTCATAAGGATGGATTACTCGGAGCTAAAGCCAATGTCCTGTTTGGTTATTGTAATTTCATATACGAAAGCGTGGAAGCTCCACTACTTGCTGACCCCTCGCTTAAATCCAGTTATGAATATTTTCGTGAGGCTTATGAGGGCAAATTCGGCGGAAACTGGACACAAGCTATTATGACATTAGAAGGCGCTGGAGAAGTCTTTCATCAGAAAATTCATTATATGTATGCAGAATCGAAGATGAATCGAGAAGCAATTACCGAGGAAACCAAGCAACTAATTCAAGATTTAATTTTCGTGGGCGGCGATAGCACTCAATATGACCCCAGACTGCAATATGATTTGGGATATACTTATGAAATGCTGGGCTATCTGGATAGCGCAAAGCAAATTTATGGCGATTTGGCTAATCGCGATGAATTGGAAGATAATCCCGTGTATTCGCTTTCTCTATATAGATTGGCATATTTGATTCGTGAATCCAATCAGGATAGCGCAATCGATTTACTGGACAAAGTAGTTAGAACATTGTCCTGGGGTTTTTATAATGAAAATGGAGAGAGAATCTCATATCCTATGTTTCCCAAATATAAGGATAATATGCTGGCAGACGATGCATTGCTTTTGATGGGCGATATCTATGCTGCCAAAGGCGGACCAGAAAATACTCAAAAGGCATTGATTTCGTATCTGGATATACTATTATTCTACCCCAATGCTGTGAATTCTGTATTGCGTTCTGCGATGGAAAGGTCTGCTAATGCTTATGAAGTCCTTGGTATGACCGAGGAGGCATCCCTGATGAGAGAACGAGCCGGTAGTCTATAAAATGGAGAATATGGTGTGAAGTTCATTGGAAAATTTATATTATTGTTAAGTTTGCTGTTATGGGCAGAGGGAATAAAAGATGAAGATTCTCTCTGGGCGCATATCGAAAATGTGGAGCCTAAAGTAGATGATGCTGGTAAAGTGCAGTTTCTGGTTCAGTGGTCTGTTTATGCCAGCCCCCAAAATGATACCTCATTCGGTGATTGGTATTTGCTGGAAGATGAAAAATTCACTTTCGTAGCTCAATGTGCTCGAGATAGCGAATTTACGGATATTGTTTATTCCGATACTGTCCAGGTGAACAATGTGCTATTCGATGGACTTCACATTGACAAACAGTATTATTTAAGGACATTAGTTCTAAATATGCAGAATCCGGTAAAATCCGATGTAGCTTATGGCGGTTATTTTACCAGATATGCACGAGCGAGAGAAAATAACCGAATGGAAAAAGAAAAAGAAAAATATATTACTTTGGGAATCGGAGGTATTTTAATTATTTTAGGAATTGGAACATTATTGTTAGCTATTATGAAACATAAGAAATTAACAACCTAAAACAAAACAAAGGAGGACGCAATGCGCAGGAGTTGTCAAATCCTGGTGTTTTTGGTGATGATGGGAATAATGCTGATACCCCAGAGTATCGGTGCGCAGGAAAATATGGATTCTATATGGGTTAATATTGTTTCTGCGGATGAGACTAAAGATGAACAGGGAAAACTTCAGGTTACCATCGCATGGAAAGTATTCAAACGAGAATACAACAAGAGACGAGCCACCTACGGCGAGTGGCAGGAGTTAAAGGATTTGTCCGGATATACTTTTGCCCCCGAAGTAGCATTAGATTCTGCATTTGCCAATATTGTGGAGTCCCAAGAGGTCGAAACTAACAACTATACATTTAAAGGACTCGATTATGGCACAAACTACTGGTGGCGAGTTCGATTGGTCTCTCCTGATTTTCTATCCAAATCGGATTTTGCCGAGGGTGTGATATTCAAACACGAAGCGGCAATTTCCGAGGAAAGAGGACTGATTGCATCCTATTTACATTTTGTCGGTCAGGGCGGAATAGAATTTATGATACCTATTCATCTGCTATTACTATTCGGTCTGGTGACCTGGGTGATGATGTGGCGCCGACTGTGGCTAGCAAATATTTTCCCACCAAATAAGCCCGGTCTCGGATATAGAATATTGCCGGTGGACAGGACAGGAAAAACACAAGTCCACAGTGATAAAGGTAATATTTTCCTTCGAGAAGTAGCAAAATATTGGTCAAAAGCTATGGAGGCTATGTCTGTCGGTCCGGAGCAATTTTCCAGCCCGGATGAATATATAAAAGCGGGACGACAGGTCCAAGAGGAAATAGAAAAGAAACTATGGATAGAAGTTGGCTTGCCAAATGTGGAAAAAGCTATCGAGATATGCAGAAACGGTGTTCCCGGAGTAAAATTACCCAAGAAACCACTGGAATATCCGACAGTCAGAGTATTGCTTGCAGCACTGGAAAACCATCGAGCAAATAGAAATAATTTCTGGGCATCGCAGGAAATGGATAGAGCAGCAGAAAATACTGTCCTGAAAGAAGTCGATGAACTCAAAGGCTGGGAAGTCACTGCATTATGGGCGGTAGGCTCTATCGAACCTATGTTAGGATTGTTCGGGACTGTGGTCGGTATCAGAGGCGCTTTTGTGGGTATTCAGGAAACTATCGCTCTAAACCCAAATGCTCAATTAACTCAAATCGTCCCCGAACTCGCAGGCGGTATTCATGTCGCTCTTATCACCACTATTCTCGGTCTAACATTTGGTATCCCCATGATGTTAGTTCACTATTTCTACCGTGGTAAGGTAGATTGGATATTTGGCAAATGGGAAGAAATTATGACTGATATATTAAATCAAGCGTAAGGGGTGAGATTTCGAATGAAACGAATCGAGGAAAAACTCCCTAAAGCCGAATGGACATCGTTGATAGATATAATCTTTCAGTTGCTGATTTTCTTTATGGTTACTATGGCACTGGGAACATTGCAAAGACAAGCTCAGGCAGCGGTAAAAGGCGCAGAAAAAAAGAATTTGCCCAAATTGCCACCAGTAGAAAAATTGGCTACTCCTCAAGATATTACCACCGGTTATTTGCTTCATATTAATGAAATCAATGAGAAACCATTCAATGGTCAACTCGGCGCATATATACTGGATCCTGAATTCCCCACTGTGGAGGATGCTAAAAAAGATACCCTTGGTGGACACGGTCCATTTGCTTTGAATGTGGCAAAAGCTAAATTACAGAAGAAAATCGAGGATGAATTTTTCCGCACCGGTGAACCACCGAGACTGGAAATTCGCGCCCATCAGAAAACATCATTCGGCTACATTTTGGATATAATGGAATTCTGTGATAGAGATTCCATTGAAGTAGTGGGATTTAGATTTGCAAATGTAAAAAAACAACTTTAAGGGAGGTCTATTATGAGAGCAAGATCCGATCCCCTCCCGGAAACAGAATTGACCTCGATGGTGGATATAATATTCCAATTGATGATATTTTTTCTGGTTACATTATCTGTTATGCCATCGGTGAAATCGGCACCACAGGTGGAGGGTATGATGAATTTGCCCACACCTAAACGAGGTGATTCCGAGGCATCAGTGTTGATACAGTTCTTCAAAACACCTACGGGAGGATTAGATTATTATGTCCTGCAGGGTAATGACCAATCTGCTGAATTCTATCAGTTCTTTAAGGACAAGCGAGCTGTGTTGAAAGCAGCCGGTGCTTATCCCGCATTCCGGAATATCGCCGCTAATAAATATCAAGTGGTATATAATGAACAGACCTTGGAAGGATTACTTATGGAAATCCGAGATTATGACCCCGCTGTTATTATTCGTGCGCCAGGAAATCTTCCCTATGGCGATGTAGTAAAAGTCACCGGAAAAATGCACGCACTGGGAATCAGTAAAATCGCTTGGGTAAAAGGAACTTTGGCTGATTTGAAAGTAGAAATCAAAAAGGGTAGAGCGAGGAGGGGATGAGAATGAAACATAGAAAAATCATAATAGGGATATTTATTTCCGCTATAATCCTTTGTATGATTGGTTGTGAGGGTAAGGCTGGCGAATCGTATATCAATCTGCCCGAGGGCCCGAAAATCCTATTCCGAGGTGGAATCGGTAAAATTACTATCAGATATGTTCCGCCACCAGACCCTATTTTCAGGATATCTAATGCTATGGAGTATATCGAATTCGATTACATCAAGGATAACTATGGAATTCCAGATAAACCACTGATTGTGGAATATACTGTAGAAACTGCAGTGATTGCACCAATAATTATCCAGCGAACCAGTAATCCCCAGTTTAACGACTACATTATGCGCTGTTTACAAAGTTGGACATATACACGGTTTGGTAAAGGTCCGATTAGGATTATGGTAGATGTCGCTAAAAAGCGTATCGCAGTCGATCCCGCGAATGTGAGACTCGCTGAACAGGAACCGGGAAGACCACCACCTAAAATGGGAACTGTCAGAGAATTAGTGAAACAAATGGGATTTATAGTAGTCGGTGGAAATCTATATTGATAACTAATATTGCGCTGGAACAGTCTCTGGTCGAATAGAATACACTATCTCTGAATGCGAAAATAATGTGAATTTTAACATAATTTTGGAGGAGTAATATGAGAAAAGTAATCATAATACTGGGTCTATTCTGTATGCTATTCGCTCAAGAAGTGGACCTGGCTACTGTTACTGCAAAATTGGACGAGGGAACGAAATTATATCAGAAAGACCAATTAGAGGAAGCTTTGGGTCCATTTCAGGAAGCAGCCGATGGATTCGAAAAGATGCTTCAGGGTGTCCTTTCTCCCGAGGATGAAGCTTATGCGAAGTATTTCCTGGCGACCGCTCATTATTATGTAGCTCGAATTCAGAACGATGCCAGCTTATTCGAGAGCACTTCGCAGGAGTTCAGTCAATCTGCTAGTGCTTTTCGTGGATTGGATATTATGGGTGAAGAATATGTCCGTTCCCAATATATGAAAGCACTTTGTTCGTTTAGATTATATCAACTGGCTACCACCGAACGTAGCAAGATTCGAGCACTGGAGCCGGCTATCGGCGATTTTTCCAATTTCGTCCAAGATGACGATGTCCTGAAAAATGCAGAAGATTTTCAGGAACTTATAGATAATGCTTATTATTTCCTGGGTTATTGCAAATACCAGATAGCATTCCTGAAAAGTTTCGATATGGGACAGTTGTCCAATGCTCAAAAATATTACGACGAGGCGATAACAGCTTTTCAGCAAGCTCAAAAAGCGCAAGATGAAAGATTAGTTCTATCGGCAAATCTTATGGAGGCTAATTGCCATTATATGTTGGCGAGATTATATTTCCGTCCCAGCGAGGATGAATGGAATACTTA
>QNEG01000019.1 GCA_003645115.1 bacterium
AAATGAACCGGGCATTATTTTTAATCATTATTGTTTCTATTATATCGGTTGGTTTTGGTGATGATTTCGATGCAGAAAGATACGCACAGAATAAGGCTCGACTCGCCGGCGGAGAAGGTGCAAAGGCTTTATTAGTGCACAATGATTACATCGCAGTTCAACTGGATGATAATCTCAGCGCCGATTATGGAAGGTTCAATATCGGCACCTGGCCCGCTGGAAGCACACTTACTTATTACTATCCATCTGACCCGTGGTCATCATGGGTAATTGTTAGGGTAGATGGCGAATCTTATGTCTCTCCCGGCGCCGGTCCTTCCTGTGATGATATGATTCCCAATCCATCCGCTTATTTCGATATATATGATTGGCCCACAGACCCGGATTCAAATTATATCTACGGTGGATGGTATATCCCCGACCATCCCGATATACTTGTGTATCAATGGCTTCAACCGGTGTATCTGGTATATCCCGACGACACTACCGGAACTATTTTCATTCGGCACAAGATAATCAATAATGATACCGATTGCCACTGGATTGGCGTATTACTCCAGTTGGACACAATGATTGGAACTAATGATGCCGCACCTATTTCCACTATTCTGGGTTATTCCGGTATCGAAGAAGATTTTTGGAATTGTGATACTTGCGAATTCCCAGGTTATTGGTTCGCTTATGAGGACCCAGCTGGTCCGGCGGGAGACCCCGACCAATTAGTAGCGATGGGAATACTCGCCGGTTTCGATGCTGTCCCACCAGATAGATTCGCAGTCGGTGGTTGGGGAACATTTTATAATGTGGAATGGGATGTCACTCCATCCGGTTCATCATATTGGGATTCCGCTGTGTTAATTTGGTGGTATCCGGTGGAAATATGCCCGGGTGAAACCCTGGAAGTAGCTACTTACTATGGTCTCGGCGAACCTGTAGCAGGCGAACTCACTATCAGAATACCAGAATACCCCGAAGTCCAGGATTGCTGGTATGACCCTGATACTTTTGGTGTTCAAGTGGAATTTACCAATGGTAGTGGAATAGTGATGCACGATTGCGTGGCTACAATAGAATTACCCGATGGCATTTCTTTGGCGCCGGGATATGATCCTACACGCTCTTTATCACCATCTACATTGGCTACTGGTGGAACTGGAAACACAGGATGGGATTTAGTAATAGATTATGCACCAGCTCCAGAGGAATCCATCTGCGTATATGTCACATCACCATCGGTGGATACTTTCTATTATGCCTGCCGGGAATTCTCGCTGGAGGAAGTAATTCCGCCATCGGCAGAGATAGATTATCCCACTCCGATGTCCATTTCTGCCTGTCCGATGCAAGAATTACAGATGCTGGTCAATTTCCCGAATGAATATGAAGATTTGCAATTCAAAGTGGATGATGATATAATCGATTTATCCAGTCCCGAACTCGAAATTGTAGATGATACACTGCTTATTTATACTCCAACATCCGCCTGGGATAATGGCGAACATACATTCGGATTATTACATTTGGATGATGAAATAGGATGTGAGTTGGATTCTATTTTGGGGATGTTCACTGTGGATACATCTCCGCCGGTTGTATCTGATGAGGTTCCCGCCGATGAATCCATTTTGGGCACTGCCGATTTCGGTGAAATTACTGTGCATATCGAGGATTTCGAACGCGAGGTGGAGCCATCATCTATCGTTTTTGCAATCCAAGAAGATACTTTCACTGTCGAGGAGGATGCATTGAATTATGAGGATGGAGTTCTTACTTTCTCACCCGATATAGCCGGATTGGAGTTTTCCGATGGTGATACTATATGTTGCTCCGTGGTCGATGCAGCTGATACCCCGGTGGACTACTGCGAGTCGAATCACATCGAGGAACCATATGAATGGTGCTTTTCCATCAATATAGTCGATTTATGGTTGCCAGATACTTTCGGACACGCCGGTGATGTAGTGGATATCCCGGTTTATATCGAGGATGTATCGAGATTCGGGATTACTTCTTTCGATATCACTGTAAGCTATTTCCCATCGGTGCTGACTCCGGTAGATATTATCACCACAGGGACATTGACGGATAGCTGGAGTGCCCTGGATATGACAGTATCCTCGGGACAGGTGCAGATTGTCGGTTCCGGTTCCGAACTGGGCGAGGGAGACATATTATTCTATATACAGTTTGTGGTAGGTCCTCATATGGGGACTTATTCTCGCTTGATTTTCGAGAATGCCACATTCAATGAGGGCGCACTTTACAGCAATACAGTGGATGGTTTCTTCACTGTCCTGTGGGACCCCATTCAGTGGAGCGGAACAATTTATTTCTACACAAAGAATATGCCGATGACACACCTTACATTCGGTGCCAGCGCTACCGCATCCACAGGATTTGATTCCGCTATCGATTTGATTCACCCGCCACCGCCGATATCTGACATCGATGCCTGGTTCGAATTGGATGACCCAGAATATCCATCTATCACCAAACTGGATAGAGATTTCAGATACTATGGCGATACTTTAGTGGTATGGGAGGGTAATGCTACCTACGGCACAGCTTATGACACGGTATTGGTATATTGGAATCCGATGAGTTTGCCCGATGGTTTGTTTATGCTGGATTATGAAAGTCCCGATGGTGAAGTTACTTTGGATATGAAAAGTGATACCACATTTTTCTTCACCGATTCCACACACTTTACTATTACATTTTTCCGAGGAGCACTTCAGCGCCAGTCTATCGGTGTGTGTTCCGGTTGGAATATGCTCAGCTTGCCAATATTACCCACCGGTTCATCCAGAATCAGAGAAATCGTCCCAGGCGCAATCACCGATGGATACTGGTATAATCCATTACATCACGGATATGATGTTTTGATGTCGCCAGCAGCCGGTAAAGCATTCTGGGTATATGTTCTGGGTGATGGTGAAGTAGAAATCGCAGGGATGAATGTCCCCCAGTTGGCTGTCCATTTGTATCGAGGATGGAATATGGTGGGTGTCCCATATTCTGAAGAGGGATACATACTTGTCGATGATATTACCTCCATTCCAGAGGGTTCTATACTATATATGTTTTCTTATGATGCCTGTGGGACTGGTTCGTATTATCCGGTGGGCGATACACTATATGTAGGTCGGGGATATTGGTTCTTTGCAACAAATGAATGCAATCTTATGATTGGCGATGGTCTCCTGAAATCTTCATCGCACTCGCCACAGGTTTCATTCACTATCCACACAGATGATATTCCATTGACTTTGGGTATCGATAAATTATCATCGAATGGTATCGATGAATGGGATGTTCCCATTCCACCGACTCCACCTAATAGCGATATTTCATTCCCTACACTGATTGTGGAGGATGAGAGATTGATACGAGAGGTCAATCCAGATGGAGAATTCACTATCTATACCGAAATCGGAGAACGATTATCCTGGAACCCCAAACAATTACCACAGGAATATAAATTCACTTTATTGGATGGAAGTGAATCTATCGATATGAGCGAGATGGACAACTGGACTGTGAATAATAAATACATCGAGATTATCGGCAGTAAATTACCAGATAGAATCGCGCTGTTACCCAATCGTCCCAATCCATTCAATGCATATACAGAAATCGCATTTACTCTTCCGCAGGGACAGGATGTGAATATGGAACTATACGACCTGACAGGATGTAAGATTCGCAATCTTTATGAGGGTTATGCACCCAGTGGAACTAATAAGATTATATGGAATGGCACCGACAATAATGGGAATACAGTATCATCGGGAATATATTTCGTCCGATTGGTAGTGGGAGAGAATACATTTACTCGAAAAATTACATTGCTTAAATAGTAATCGAGCGAGCGCTATATCAAGATATATATGGGAAGTCTGAAATCTATATCGGACTTCCCTTATTTTTTGGGGATACCAACTTTATTCCTTGCCATTTTGTGCTGGTTATTTAAAATATAGAAAGAGTATGATTCCTGCGAAATAGGATTTGGATATCATTTCTGCATTTGTAAGAGAGATATAAAAAATAGTATGAAAGGAGGGAGATTTGCGTATCGCAGTGTTCGCATCGGGTTCGGGAACTAATCTTCAGGCTATTATCGATGCAGTCGAGGATGGCAAACTGGATGCCGAAATCGGATTGGTGCTGTCCAACAAATCGGATGCATACGCATTGAAGCGTGCTATAGTGCACCATATCCCCGATGTGTATATTTCCAGCAAGGATTTTAACCATAGAGATGAATTTGTGAATGAAATGATAGGAATACTCGATGAACACAATATAGATTTTATTGCGCTGGCGGGATATTTGAGGAAAGTTCCTCCCGAAGTAGTGGAAAAATATAGAAATCGGATTACTAATATTCATCCAGCATTGCTGCCATCGTTCGGAGGGAAAGGAATGTATGGAATCCGTGTCCATC
Organism: bacterium; assembly: GCA_003645115.1. Taxonomy (GTDB): domain Bacteria; phylum UBP14; class UBA6098; order B30-G16; family B30-G16; genus B30-G16. Next base: position 4,451 of record QNEG01000019.1, read on the forward strand.
GAGCAGTGCTGGAATATGGTTGCAAGGTCACCGGAGTTAGTGTTCATATAGTGGATAATGAATACGACCATGGTGCGATTGTCGCTCAACGATGTGTTCCTGTCAACGAGCAGGATACTCCAGAGACCCTGGCAAAGAAAGTCCTCGCTATCGAACATCGACTATATCCAGAGGTGCTTCAATGGTTTGCGCAGGGAAGAGTTCATATTTGCGGTAGATTGGTGCGAGTTGTTTAATTATATTCGGAAACCTATGATTTTTTATTTTGGAGGAAAGTATGAATAAAATTATTGGTGCTTTCATTATTTGTATAGCAATAGCGGTGTTTGGAAGAGCGATTAGTCTTGATGATGCGAAGAAGAAAAATCCTGAAATAAATGAGTTATTGAAAAAAAGTAGCGGAGAAATTAAAAGCTGGGTAGAATTCCTGCTGGAATATATGCCTACTATGGATTTGGTTTCTTTGAATGCAGATTCTATGCTGGCAGAACTTTCCGCACTCGATTCAGTCCTCGATTTAATCCCTTGGGCAAAGGATGTTCCCGAGGATTATTTCTACTATTATGTCCTGCCATATAGAGTGGGTCAGGAACCATTGGAATATTTCCGTAAAAATCATTGGAAAGAATTATGGGAACGAGTATCTAATTGTGAGACAATGGAATGCGCAACGTATAGATTGAATGAATGGTGTTATGAGGAGATGAAATATGAACCCACATCCCGCTGGGACCAGACCGCAGAACAGACATTGGTTCGTGGTATCGGCAGATGCGAGGAAATGGCGATATTATTTATAAAAGCTTGCCGAACTATGGGAATTCCCATTCGTGATGCATATTCTCCATATTGGCCATTTACTAATTCCAATCATGCTTGGGTCGAGGTTTGGACTGGAGATGCCTGGCATTTTGTAGGCGGCGCAGAAATGACCGCATTGGATAATGCCTGGTTCAATAAAGCATCACGAAGAACCGCTATTATCAAGGGTATAGCGTGGAGTGAATTAGATACTGCCGATGTCCCTATTTACTATGCTAAAAATGGATTCACCATCCTAAATCTTACTCCGTTATATTCCGATACCACTGGATTGTCAATCACGGTTCTGGATGAAAATTCTGCTCCAGTAGAAAGCGCAGATGTATGGATTTCTGTATTCAATTATTCATCGCTGAGGACTGTCGCACATCATTATACAGACAAAAATGGGAATGCTCACTTCGTGCTGGGAAAAGCTGAATTGTTTGTCTCCGCTGGAAATGATTCGATTTGGGATTTCGATATATTACCACTAATCGATGGGAATTCCCATTTCGATATGCAATTAATATTGGAGCAAAAATCCATTCCCGATACTTCATTCTGGCTTAAAGTGGTTAAAGAAGTGCACGCCGAAAAGGATACCAGTTATAAACCACCAGATATATCATATTGCAGGCATAAACTAAAACAGGAAAGACTAACCGCAATAAATGAAAATGTGTTGGAATGTTTGCCAGATTCTCTTAATGAAACCAGATTTATCAAATGTATCAACAGAGCGAGGGGAAATCGTGATAATCTGTTAGCATTCTGGTTGGCGCATCAGAAGGAAAAAGAGAATATTATATCATTATGGGAAGCAATGGCTGACAAGGACATTCTAATTCCAGATTCTTCACAATGGGAACAAATATGGGAACAGACTATGCAAATACGGGAACGATTTGTTAAGTTTTTTGGAAATGAAATTGATGATTCAATATTCTGGAAATATACCGCAAATCCAAGAATATTATGGGAAGATTTCGATAATTGGTATCCAGATATATGGAAGAAAACAAAAAAATATTATGGGAGCGAGTTAAATGAAATGGTCAACAGTGTGAGCGAATATGTGCAACAATTAGATACTCTCACAGATAAGAGTTATTTCGGTGGGATGATGAATCCAATTCAAGTGGTTAAAGCCGGAACAGGAAGAAATATAGAACGATTGGGGGTGTTTGTCGCTATGATGAGAACAATGGGAATTCCCACCAGAATTTCTTGGGATTATGATGCAGCAGAATTTTTCGATATAGAGATGAAAGATTGGAAAAGATTCGAATTGAGACCAGAAAAAGAGGATGAGAAAAAAAGAAATACCGGCATAGTGCGAGCAATATTCAGGGATATCCAGCCAAAAACAGAGATGGAATACTATAAGGATTTCACCATAAACAAAATAGAAAAAGGCGCATTCGAGGATTTAACTCCACCCAAAGAAATAGTGGATTCATTTGTAATTTTTAAGGATATACCAGAAGGCGATTATGCGTTTATGACAGGTTGGCGAAATGCTTACGGTAGCCCGTTTGTTAGGATTAAACCATTTACGGTCAGTCAGGAAACTACCGAGGTAGAAATAACTGTGGGATTACCACCAGTGGAGATGGTATCCCCAGGAGACCTCATTGCGCACAAGTTCGATGGAATACCTCAGACAGATATTCGAGATACAAAAGGAAAAAAGCTCAAAGAAAAAGATTGGAACAGTGGAACAGTGGTAATAGCAATATTCGATACCGAGCACGAAAGTTCGATATCTACTGCGAAAGTGCTGGCAAATGTCCCCGAAATACCGATGATAATTTTTGTGGTCGATGAAAATGCCGATGGCGCAAAACAATTCTGCAAAAATAATGGTTTAGCAGGAAGAATATTCTATGGTGATAAAGCCAAAATAAAAGAGTCGATAAAATTTAAACAAATTCCATCCATAATGTTGTTGAAAGATGGCAAAGCTATTATGTGGACTGAGGGGTTGAATCTCGATGTGGATAAATTGATACAGCAACTCCTGTAAAAGCTACATTTTTCAATGTTTTGCGAAAACAAAAATACAAAAGCTACATTTATAGGTGTGCAACCAATTTTCGAAAAAGACTACAATTAACTTGAAATAATTTTGAATTGAATTAAATTGTAAATATGGCAGAAGATACAAGGACATTACCTCAAGCTATCGAGGCAGAACAGGCAGTGCTCGGTGCGATGATTCTATATCCCGCATTGACCGAGCGAGGATTAGAGCTACTATCTGCAGATATGTTCTATACCAAGGCTCATAAGGTTATTTTCAATAGAATCGAACAACTCGCCTTGGATAGTAAACCAATCGATACAGTTACATTGAACGAAGCATTATCCAGCTATGGCGAATTGGAAACTGCTGGTGGAGCCGAATATATCGCTCAACTGGTGGAATCGGTAGTCACCCCGGCTCATTTCGATGAACACGCCAATTTAGTCGAACATAAAGCTCTATTGAGAAAAGTAGTAGAATTATGCACCATCACCATAGACAAAGCATATCGTGCCCCCGGGGATGCTAGAATATTTGTCGATTCAGTAGAGTCGGAATTCTACAGAATTTCTGAGCATAGACTCAAGGGCGATTTTGTCCCATTGCATTCTGTGGCAAAGGCTGTGCAGGATAAAGTGGAAACATTACAGAAATCGAAGTCATTGGTAACCGGTATCGCCACCGGCTATTACGATTTGGATAAATTGCTCTCCGGTTTTCATCCATCGGATTACATAGTAATCGCTGGTAGGACATCATCGGGGAAAACTGCTTTTGCACTGTCATTAGCTCGAAATATCGCAATTAGAGCAGATAAGAAAGATAGGCGAGGAGTTGCCATATTCAGTCTGGAGATGTCTCGAGAACAGGTCGCATTGAGGATGCTGGCAACCGAAGCAAAAATCAGTGCTCATAGAATGAGGCAGGGATTCCTGAAAAAAGATGAACTTACTAATTTAGCCTTAAAAGTGAAACGAGTAGCAAATGCGCCCATTTACATCGATGACTCGCCAAATCTCACTGTTATGGAAATGAAAAGTAAAGCCAGAAGACTTTCTCGGCGAGTAGATATAGGAGTGATTATAGTGGATTATCTGCAGTTGGTTACTCCATCGGGCACTCGTGCTGATACTCGTCAGGAAGAAGTAGCCTCTATCTCACGAGCACTAAAGGGTTTGGCAAGAGAAATCGATGCAACAGTAATCGCACTGGCTCAACTTTCACGAAAAGTAGAAGAAACTAAGGATAGTCGCCCAAAACTCTCTCATCTTCGCGAATCTGGCGCTATAGAACAGGATGCCGATGTGGTATTGCTACTGTATCGGCCCGAAGTTCATCAGATAGATAAAATTTGGGTAGCCGGAGAACAGATGGATTCTGAAGGACTGGCAGAACTTATAGTAGCAAAGCAACGAAATGGTCCCACTGGAAGTGTGTATTTCGCTTTCGATAAAGAGAGTATCAGTTTCGAACCGTATATGTATAAAAAAGGTTTTGATGAAATGGAATCGGTTCCCCCTGATGCAGAATCGGATGAACATCTGGAACCGTATCGAGCCGAAGGAATCGTCGAAGACCTTGGAGGAGTTTAAATTTCAGGAGTAGAAAATGGAGGATAAAAAAGTCGAGAAAATAATTAACGATGAATTCTCTGGACTTTTTGCGCGAGGTGATTTAGACCAGCACGATAGGAAACTTATCCAAAAATGGATAGATAATTTCATTAAGTTGTATAATGGCAAAGAGGTTAACGATGAGAGCAGTTGATTATGCCAGAAAACTTTTTCAATATATTCCAATGGATACTCCACCAGTCCGATTGACTCCACTACTAGAAAAATTTGATATAAAATTATATTATGAAGATTTCCGCAGTATAGATGGAATTGCAATAAAATCCCCTAAAGTAAGTGTTATCGTGGTCAATAAAAATTTACCGCTAACCCGACAAAGATTTACTATAGCTCACGAGTTCGGACATCTAATTATGCCACATAAATCGGATTTTTATGTTTGCTATCCTGGAAGGAATAAACTGATGGAACGAGATGCCAATAAATTTGCCGCAGAAATCCTAATGCCTCAACCGATAATGGCATTATTATGGGATAAATACGAATCCAATTATCAAAACAGGGTAGATGTAATCGCTGGAATACTAAAAGTTTCGAAATCTGCATTGCGGGCGAGAATACGAGAATTAAGACTAAAATAAGAATATTTATGAAAAAAATAAAAAAACACTTGCCAAACTTAATAAGTATATTATTTTCAAAATTTATATGCGGGTCTTTAAATGAGAAAGATAAAAATAGCGATAGATGGACCAGCTGGTGCCGGTAAAAGCACCGCAGCAAGATTGCTTGCTAAAAGAATAGATTATGTATATATAGACACCGGTGCTATGTATAGAGCATTGACTTTATTAGCTCTTAAACATAATATCGGTTGGGATGATGAAAATAATTTAGTGGCGCTCTTTGAACAGCATAAAATAGACCAATATGGAAGCACTACATTAATCGATGGAATAGATGTAAGCGATGAGATTCGCACCAATAAAGTTAGTCGGGCAGTTTCTGAAGTGTGCCGACATAGAGATGTTCGCCAGAAAATGGTAAAACTTCAACGGCAAATGGCACAACAGGGCGGAGTAGTTATGGATGGCAGAGATATTGGAACGGTGGTTTTGCCCGATGCAGAATTGAAAATTTTCCTTACTGCATCATTGGAAGTGCGCGCAAAAAGAAGAATGGACGAACTTCGACAAATGGGAAAACCAATCCCATTCAGTGAAGTTTTAGCCAATATTAAACAGCGTGATAAAATGGATAGCACCAGAAAAATCGCTCCATTGCGAAAAGCCGATGATGCTGTGGTTATTGATAATTCTTTTTTGCCTATTTACGAAGAAATAGATATACTGGAAACTATGGCGAGAGAGAAGATAGCTGATATATAGTAAATTTTTATAGTAAATTTTTGATGAATGGAAAAAAGATGCTCCTGTGGAGCACATATTCTAAATAATAGGAGGGATGTTTTAATGCAGGATGTAAACAATTCACAGCAAGCAGACATCGAAGTTCTTTTACAGGAAAAAGTAGAAGATGAAGGTGAAGTTATTTTTACTGAAGGTGATGTGGAAGCTCAAATGGAGAAAATTTCTCCGGAGGAAATCGAACACGATATTGAACTTTATTCTCGAGATTCCGCAGCACTAACCGAGGGTGAAATTATTCAGGGAACTGTGATTGCAGTTCGTGGAACCGATGTGATGATAGATATCGGTTTCAAATCGGAGGGAATATTATCAGTAGATGAATTCAGTCAACAAGAGCCCGAAAAAGGTCAGAAAATCGAGGTATTCCTCGAGGCATTGGAAGATGACGAAGGTCAGGTAGTAATCTCCAAAAGAAAAGCCGATTTTATCAAGGTATGGGATACCATTCACGATGCGTATGAAACCCAAAAACCAGTGAAAGGAACAATTAAAAAGCGAATCAAGGGTGGAATGGTAGTCGATCTTATGGGTGTGGATGCTTTCTTGCCAGGTTCACAAATCGCTCTCAGACCAGTCCCAGATTTCGATGCTCTGGTGGGAGATGTAATGGACTTTAGAGTCATTAAACTCAATAAGATGAGAAGAAATATTGTGGTTTCACATCGAGTGATTCTCGAGGAAAAGCGGGAGAAAAAGCGAAAGGAATTATTGGAAAAAATCGATGAAGGCGCTGTGGTAGAAGGCGTGGTGAAAAATATCACCGATTTCGGTGTATTCATAGACCTCGGTGGTATGGATGGTTTGTTGCACATTACTGATATGTCTTGGACCAGGATTAATCATCCATCAGAAATGGTCCAGATTGGAGACAAAATAGAAGTGATGGTTCTAAAATATGACCGTGAAAAACAGAGAATTTCTCTGGGATTGAAGCAACTGGTTCCATCGCCGTGGGAAAATGTGGAGGAAAGATTCCCCAAAGGCGAAAAAATCACTGGGAAAGTGGTAAACCTCACTAAATACGGGGCATTTATTCGGCTGGATGAAGGAGTAGAAGGACTCATACATGTATCTGAAATGTCCTGGACAAAACATATAAATCATCCCTCCGAAATATTGGAAGTGGGGCAGGAAATAGAATGTGTAGTATTGGAGGTGGACAAGGAAAACCACAAGATTTCGTTAGGACTCAAGCAATTGGAACCCAATCCTTGGGAAGTTGCCGCAGAAAAATATCCCAAAGGAACCAGAGTTTCAGGAACAGTGAGAAATCTTACCACTTTTGGTGCGTTTGTAGAAATCGAGGAAGGTATCGAAGGATTGATTCATATTTCCGATATTTCCTGGACCAAGCGGGTGAATCATCCCAGCGAATTTTTCAAACGAGGACAGAAAATCGAAGCTGTGGTGCAGGAAATCGATACTGAAAATCATCGTATCGCTCTCGGATACAAGCAACTCGAGGATGACCCTTGGCCCGAGTTGAGTAGAAGATACGGCGATGGCTCAGAAACTGAAGGGAAAATAATTCATATGACGGATAGAGGAGTAATCGTGGAACTTCCCGATGGAGTGGAGGGATTTGTCCCGGTTACTCAATTGGGAAAACGAGTGGATAGACCACAGGACGCATTCAACGAAGGTGATATACTCCCGCTGAAAGTTATCGAGTTCGAGCAGGAAGATAGAAGGATTGTCCTATCTGTTAATGCTTATTTCGAGAGTCGCGCACAGGAAGATCTGGAAAGATATCTTGCTGCTCATCCCACAAAGACGATACAATTGGGAGAAGTGGCAAAAGTAATGAAATCGAAAAAAGAAAAAGATGAAAATGAAAAAGAAGAACAGGAATGAAAATAGAGAGGTGAAATATGCCATATAAAACGCACAGGACAGTATTCAAACGAATACGGCAAAATATTAAACGAAGAGAGCGGAATCGAGTAGTAAAAGGGTTTATGCGAACTATACTTCGCACTATTCAAGCACAGAAAGACCTGCATAGCGTTTTAAAGCGTCTGGACTGGAATATAAAAGCTGATAATGAATCCGAATTGCTTAAATTGACTCAAGCAAAAATGTATTCGGTTGTGGACAAGGCGAAAAAGAAAAAGATAATTCATCCCAATAAAGCAGCAAGACATAAAGCACAAATAGCAAGATGGGCTAATAATATCAGGCAAAACACCTGATAGATTAAGTTTACTTATTCCACTCAATTTACGATTATGTCTATCAAATTAAAGAAAGGTCTATTGGTAGTGATATCTTCTCCATCGGGTGGCGGAAAGACCACAGTGTATAAAGCCATATTGGAT